>NZ_JADYXF010000160.1:0-591 GCF_015864385.1 Pseudoalteromonas sp. SWXJZ94C | reverse complement strand
AAGATGTGTTTTTGAGAGGATGAGAGACACAAGGATGTCCATTTTATCCATATCATTTAGCATTGTAACTGTGGTTTACAATAATGGCATAAACTTGAAAATCCTGATGAGTCATTAGAGACATCTAACAACAGCTTTCAAAATTGCCCCATGTGTGGCATCTCTTGTCAATGTCAGGATTTACACGCAATTCTCCTCAAATTTCAGCCAGCCCGCATCAATTAGACCTTGCACCTTACGCTTCAGAGCCCTACAATGCTCAATGGAACGCCCCGAGGCTTCTCCGTGACAAGCACACGTTGCGTTCGAGTCGTATTCTCGGAGAAATGGAGGTTGATGAACCTTGGCTGGGGTTATGACTACCATTGAATTATCGATTGGATATGGGATCAAGTTTAGCATATGACAACGGAATTTGGGGTGAACCCTACAGGCTTTTTGCTGCAAAATTCCTTTTTGTTGGTGTTTTTTTGGTTTGTGCTAAAGGTGGTCTTCGTCATTGGAAGTGCGGTAGACAGGCTTTGTGGTTGATTTAAGGATGGCCTTTGAGGATAAATGGGTGGTGGGTAAGGAGGAGGTTTGTTATTGGCT
>NZ_JADYXF010000159.1:0-609 GCF_015864385.1 Pseudoalteromonas sp. SWXJZ94C | reverse complement strand
TCAATTGAAAAATCACCTTCAGAAGTTATTTCAAAACGCGCTTTATTCCAAGGCACATCATCTTCATCCTTTTGCATTATTTTGTATAGTGCATAGAAAGCTTCATCTACATCGGAAAAGTTTATAACACCATTCTTCTCATCTAGATCAAACACACTAACCACATTATTAAGGGTATAATTAGCGCCAATCGAAATCGCAACATCAACCTTATCCATATTTACTTCTAAAAAGGCGACATCCCATTCTTCAGGAAGTCTCTCGTACATTTCTTGGCCTATGAAATTATAAGCCTCATCTATTTCTTTAAACATTTTCATCTCAATTTTTGAATTTTTTAGGCTTTTGTTGAATTCCATCAACTTTTGATTTAGCTATAAATCTTTTAGGTGTAGTACATTTTTCATCATATTCTATCAATATTTCCACCTCAACAACTTTACCGTCTTCCAAATGCTCTGCCCACTTTCTTTCCATTTTTCGCCATTCACCATTCACCATTCACCATTCACCATTCACCATTCACCATAGCAATTAAACCAGACAGCCACTCTAATTGAACAAATAAAACTGTGCTATAAAATTTAATTTTTAGGTTAAGAATATATC
>NZ_JADYXF010000158.1:0-633 GCF_015864385.1 Pseudoalteromonas sp. SWXJZ94C | reverse complement strand
CGCTTTAGCATTTACTATGATGTGGCTACCAATGTGGGCTGATTAATATATATACTACAAAGATCAACAGCCCCTAGACAGCCACTCCAATTGTAAATTAATCTGGCTAATGGTGAGTTTACGCAGTCTCACATATTCCCAGAGACCGCAGGACGATTAAGAGATGTGTTTGTGACTGATAACGGTAACGTCGCGGTATTAACAGACGGTAAAGAGGCAAAGCTTATGTTGGTTATAGCAAATTAATCTGCATGAAATAACCAATAATAAAGCTAATGGCAAAAAGAAAGACCTGACCCTGAGGAATCCCCACAATTTGATAATATAAATCAATAAGGTAGTTTAAAAAACAGTTGAAGTGCACAGCCAATTTTGATCTTATATGTTTTTCCGACCAAAGAAATTACAAAGTAAATCGACTATGCACTTGAGTAAATTATTACATAAAACTTTTTCTAATACAGCGGGTATTATTGATAAGCGTAACCACTGCACATTAATGAAAGCTGTAGAAACACTCTGCCAACATAAGTTCTTATCCATTGCTGCTTTGGGGTGTAGTGGTCAATAAAATTTGGCCACAGTTTTAGAGTCTTTGTATCTAATCTCAGATTCATTTGGCGCTAAACCAGC
>NZ_JADYXF010000157.1:0-649 GCF_015864385.1 Pseudoalteromonas sp. SWXJZ94C | reverse complement strand
TTTTTCCTATAAAATGGCAAAATGGGGTTGTTCTAAGGGTCTCTGATTCCCCTAGCTATGCATTTCAGCTGTTTTGGGTGAAGAAAATTCAAGCCGAGGTGCGTTCGTAATGCTTCCGAGACGTTTCTGTGAGCAAATCCATGAACGTTTTCCTCCGTTCTTCACCGTTCTTCATCCGTTCTTCGTTCTTCAACGGGTAAGTTTTCGAATCCGAGACTTTCAATTCATTTCTTGTTTTTTTAAGCTTTCATCTTTATTTCGTTCATTTTCGATTTCTTTTCTTCCGTCTTTAACGCGCTTTTACCGTTTATTTAAGCCGTTTTCTCACCTAATAAATGATAAAATGAATTTCAACCGATCATTTGTGTTGTAATCTCGTTTAATCACTGTTAAAACAAAATCTAACCGATCGTTCACGCTGTAACCTCGGTTAAACCAAAAAAAGCAAAATAATAATAAAATAATCAAAATATCTTTAAATAAAATAAATTAAAAAAATCAATCGGACGTTTTTCTTTGGGATTTCTCTTTCTTAATTGAATTGACTAATAACTAAAGTGAAACTAAGGCTAAAATCAACTCGCCTAGTCAAGCTCGTCCACAAAAAGGGTCATTAAATGGGGCTTGAAAGTTTATCATTTCAGTTTTC
>NZ_JADYXF010000156.1:0-656 GCF_015864385.1 Pseudoalteromonas sp. SWXJZ94C | reverse complement strand
TTTTCAGGGTCCACCTCTATCCCTTTCTGGCTTACGATGAAACCTAGCAATTTCCCTGATTTGACCCCGAAGGTGCACTTAGCGGGGTTCAACCTCAATTGATACTTCCTAAGCCTTTCGAACAACTTCCGCAGGTTGACAAGGTGTTCCTCCTCGGTTTTAGATTTGGCAATTATGTCGTCCACGTAGACCTCGATCTCTTGGTGCATCATATCATGGAACAAAGCTACCATGGCCCGTTGATAAGTTGCCCCGGCGTTCTTGAGTCCAAAGGACATCACCTTATAACAGAACGTCCCCCACATGGTGACGAAAGTAGTCATTTCCATATCCTCTGGCGCCATTTTATCTGATTGTAACCGGAGAAACCATCCATGAAGGAAAATAAAGCGAAATTGGCCGTGTTATCTACGAGGATATCGATGTGTGGTAAAGGAAAATTGTCCTTGGGACTGGCCCGATTCAGGTCCCGATAATCCACACACATTCGTACTTTCCCATCCTTCTTAGGGACCAGTACGATGTTGGCGACCCATTCTGGGTACCGAGCAACGGCCAAGAAATCGGCATCAAATTGCTTCTTCACTTCCTGCTTTATATTTAGGGACATCTCGGGCTTCATCCTTCTCAATTTTTGCTTTACCGAGGAGCACTTG
>NZ_JADYXF010000016.1:0-95856 GCF_015864385.1 Pseudoalteromonas sp. SWXJZ94C | reverse complement strand
TTCCATGTCGCGTCTGTTAACATTAATCTTGGCATGAGGGTTCGGTGTAACGTTTTTTAGCGAATTCAATTATACCTTATCCTCATGCTGTTTGTTTTTTATACCGCAAAGATCAACACGCCCTAACTAAATCGTCGTTTACATAGATTTCTTCTTTGCCTGTAAAGTAGCTGCCAAAACAGGCTATTTGATTGTCGCCATCTTGAAAGTAAAATTTGTAACCTAATTTTTTTGTATTTAATATATCGTTTTTCATCATCGTTATCCTTGTTGAGTTGATGATGCTAATTTAGCGTTTGTTTTTGTTATTTACGCCGTCAGCTGTACGCCAGTATGTATTTTGGCATATGACAGGTGAGCTGTCATATGTTGTTAGCTTTTGATTTTTATTAATTTATTATATTTTAAGTATGTATTGGTCATTTTAGCTACTGTCGTATGACTTAATCTAAAAAATAGGTAAGTATTTAAAATATCATTTCTGGGTGCTAGTTATATCTAATAACCAGAACAAATAACTAAGGGATTAACACCTTAGGCTTTAAATCCGTTAGACTTGGGAAAAGGCTATTTTATATCAACTTAAGGCAGTGCAGTATTATGCGACATGCAATTTGGCAACAGCTTCGCGACGAAGCTAACGATGTAGTAAAACGTGAACCATTATTAGCAAGTCATGTTTATTCATGCATTTTGAATCATGATTGTTTAGGTTCGGCATTGAGCTTTATTGTTGCTAATAAGTTGGCTGATGCGGTGGTATCTGCATTCACTATCCGAGAGTTGTTCGACCAAGCATTTGTAAAATGTGACCGTATGCTATCTTTTGTTGCTGAGGATATTAAAGCGGTAAAAGACCGCGATCCGGCATCAGAAACCTATCTTACGGTTATATTAAATCTAAAAGGTTTTCATGCTATTCAGGCGCACCGTTTGGCTAATTGTTTGTGGCAACAAAACCGCAAAGAGTTAGCGCGCTTTATTCAAAGCCGTAACTCTGAAGTGTTTGGGGTTGATATTCACCCAGCATGTAAAGTAGGTAAAGGCATTATGTTTGACCACGCAACCGGTATTGTTATTGGTGAAACAGCGGTAATTGAAGATAACGTATCAATTTTGCAATCTGTAACGCTTGGCGGTACGGGTAATGAGCAGGGTGATCGTCATCCTAAAATTAGAGCGGGCGTATTAATTGGCGCCGGCGCTAAAGTACTTGGTAATATTGAAGTAGGTGAGGGCGCACGAATTGGTGCGGGCTCCGTTGTACTTAGCAATGTTCCACCGCACACAACCGCTGTTGGCGTACCCGCTAAAATTATTGGTCGACCGGATTGTGAGTGTCCGGCGCAAAGTATGAACCAAAACTTTTTGACTCAGCAAGAGCCTCAAAACGCATCGCATACTAGTGCAATGCTATAAATTTAAGTAAAACAGATGCCACATAAAAGTAACTTATTTGCAATTGTACTCAGCTTTTTTATGGGAGTAGGGTTAGCAAGTGGTTACTTTTTGCATTTGTATACTCCATCAAATAATAAAACGGCTAAATCTGCACATACTGATCAAAATATTATTATTGAAGTAAATAGTAATAAACCAGCCCAAAAGCCTTTTGTAAACACTGAGCGTAAAGCATTTCAACAACCAGTAGAACAAGAACATGTTGAGACGATTAGTGCATTAAGTAATGAATTAGCAGTAACAAAAAAGCAGCTAAAACTTACTCAACAACAGTTAAAACAAGGCCGTTTAGAGGGGGCCGATTTTACAAAACAACTTGATGATAAGTTTGATGAAGAAAGCGAAAACACGTTGTGGAGTTTTGATGTAGAAACCGCACTTACTGACTTTTTAATCGTGAGTGATTTAAGTAACAACGCCCAGTTAAATTATATAACCTGTAAACAAACAATTTGTAAATTTGAATTACTAGCTGATAAAAATAATGAGCAAGGTCATGCGCAGTGGCGAGAGCTTAATGATAAGTTAGTAACTATGCCTTGGTGGCAACAATTTAAAATGACTTCATCAAGCTCTACCGATGAGCGAATAGAATTTACAGTGAGCACCAAAGAGTAGGTGCTCATATAGTAAAAAGTGCTAGCTCACAACTCTTGAATGTATAGTCCCATCAACGAGTTCAGTAACGAGTATGTCATCTTTTTTTACATCACTAATTGATTTAACTACTCTGTTTTTTTCGTTTTTTGTGATGCTATAACCACGCGCTAGTACATTGAGCGGGCTTACCGAGTCTAACCTACTAGCTTGCATTGCTAAATTATTATTGGCTTGTTGCAACTGGTGCTGCATGGCTTGCTTTAGCCTTGCTTGTAACTGCGCGAGCATATGGTTTGCTGTAGCTAGTTTTTTATCGGGTGATTGGCGCATTAAGCGCGGCGTTAAGTTATTAAGTGCTCGTTCTTGCTGATATAAACGATTACGCATGGCTTGTTGCAGCGCAATGCTTAGCTCATCCAAACGTTGTGATTTTTGATTAAGCTGATTGCGCGGATGACACAAATTAAGACGATGCTGTAGTTGCATTGCAAGTGCGCGTTTGTCAGCAATGTCGTGCTTAAATGCGTTAGATAAACGATTAACTAATTGCGTTACCTTGTTGTGTAACTCTTGCGTATTGGGGCTTACAAGCTCAGCTGCGGCTGATGGAGTCGCTGCGCGAACATCGGCAACATAGTCACTAATAGTGGTATCTATTTCGTGACCTACCGCACTCACTATGGGTAATTCACTTTTATAAATAGCACGGGCGAGTTGTTCGTGGTTAAAACACCATAAATCTTCAAGTGAACCACCGCCGCGTCCTAAAATAAGAACGTCTACTTCATCACGAGCATTGGCTAATTCAATTTGGTTTATTAAATGCACGTGCGCTTCTTTGCCTTGTACCATGGCAGGGTAAATGATTACCTCTAGCTGCGGCGCACGGCGTTTAAGTACCGTTAAAATATCTTTTATGGCAGCGCCTGTTGCTGAGGTAATAACACCAATACGGTTAATATTTTGCGGTAATGGCTGTTTGTGAACTGAGCTAAATAATCCCTCGGCGGCTAAGCGCATTTTAAGCGCATCAAATTCTTGCTTTAGCTGACCTTCGCCGGCGGGTTCCATATGTTCAACAATAAGCTGATAGTCACCGCGTGGTTCATAAAGTGATACGCGTGCTTTTACAGTTACTTGTGCGCCATTTGCTGGGCGGTAGCTTTGGTTGCGATTATTTCCTCGCCACATGGCTGCTTTAATTTGCGCTTTATCGTCTTTTAACGAAAAATACCAATGCCCAGATGCGGGGGTAATAAAGTTAGAAATTTCGCCAGTTAGTATTAATGAGGCAAAGCCTTGCTCAAGGAGTGTGCGAATTTCTCTATTAAGGCGCGACACGGTGTAAACTGCTTTTGAAGACTTCGAAAACATAAAAAACAACCTAAAACTATTTATAAAGCTATATTATCATAAATATTTGCGAAATATTATTTACTAGTGGCAACAACGCTGTTAAAATTTGGCCGCAATTCCTTATCTTATATCCACATGTGAGAAGTTGCCAAAATGCTTAGAATCGCTAAAGAAGCTCTTACCTTTGATGACGTACTTTTAGTACCTGGTCATTCTACTGTTTTGCCACATACGGCAAATATTTCAACTCGCTTAACGCGTGGAATAAAACTTAACTTGCCACTTATTTCAGCATCTATGGATACTGTTACAGAAGCTCGTTTAGCTATTGCCCTTGCGCAAGAAGGTGGTCTTGGTTTTATTCATAAAAACATGACTATTGAAGAACAAGCGAAAAACGTACGTAAAGTTAAAACCTACGAAGCAGGTATTGTTTCTTACCCTGTAACGGTTACTGCTGATTTAACAATTGCAGATGCAGTTGATCTTTCGCATGAAAAAGGTTTTTCAGGCTTTCCGGTTACCGATAGCAATAATGTGCTTGTAGGTATTGTTACTAGCCGTGATATGCGTTTTGAAACTAAGCTTGAACAGCCAGTTTCTACCGTTATGACTAAAAAAGAAAAGCTTGTTACCGTTAAAGAAGGCGCAGCACGCGAAGAAATTTTAGGCTTAATGCACGAACACCGCATTGAAAAAATCCTTGTTGTTGATGATGAATTTAAACTTAAAGGCATGATCACAGTAAAAGATTACCAAAAAGCCCAAGACAAGCCTGACGCATGTAAAGACGACCAAGGTCGTTTACGTGTAGGTGCTGCTGTAAGTGTTGGCGCGGGTACTGATGAGCGTATTGCTGCATTAGTAGAGGCGGGTATTGATGTTTTACTTATCGATACGTCGCATGGTCACTCTCAAGGTGTTATTGACCGTGTTACTAAAACGCGTAGAGAGTACCCAGACTTACAAATTATTGCAGGCAACATAGCAACAGCTGAAGGTGCGGTTGCACTTGCTGATGCCGGTGCCGATGCAGTTAAAGTAGGTATAGGCCCAGGTTCTATCTGTACTACACGTATTGTTACCGGTTGTGGCGTTCCACAAATTACAGCTATTTCAGATGCTGTTGAAGGCTTAAAAGGTCGCGACATTCCTGTAATTGCTGATGGTGGCATTCGTTTTTCTGGCGATATTGTTAAAGCACTTGTTGCTGGTGCATCGTGTGTAATGGTGGGTTCACTGCTTGCTGGTACTGAAGAAGCGCCAGGTGAAGTTGAATTGTACCAAGGCCGTTACTATAAATCTTACCGTGGTATGGGCTCGTTAGGCGCGATGGATCAAAAAGAAGGTTCATCAGATCGTTACTTCCAAAAGTCAAACGAAGCAGACAAGTTAGTACCAGAAGGTATTGAAGGTCGCGTAGCTTACAAAGGTCCTATTGCAACGATTATTCATCAGCAAGTGGGCGGCTTACGTAGCGCTATGGGCTTAACAGGTTGTGCCACAATTGAAGAGCTAAATACAAAACCACAGTTTGTACGTGTTACTTCAGCAGGTATGGGTGAGTCGCACGTTCATGATGTGCAAATCACTAAAGAAGCACCAAATTACCGCTTAGGTTAAGCAGCGTAATTAATTTAATATACTGGGCTTGCTTTGCAAGCCCTATTTTTAGTCGTTTACATTAACAAACGGCATTTAGCATCTGACTTTACGAGATACTCCATGAGCAAAGATATTCACGATTCACGAATTCTCATTTTAGACTTTGGTTCACAATACACTCAATTAATTGCCCGTCGTGTGCGCGAAATTGGTGTTTACTGTGAGCTTTGGGCATGGGATGTGACTGAAGAGCAAATCCGCGAGTTCAACCCACAAGGTATTATTCTTTCTGGTGGTCCAGAATCAACAACGCTTGAAAACAGCCCGCGCGCTCCTGAGTATGTATTTAATGCAGGCGTGCCTGTACTAGGTATTTGCTACGGTATGCAAACGATGGCAGCTCAACTAGGTGGTAGTGTACACAGCTCTGATAAAAAAGAGTTTGGTTATGCACAAGTTGAAAAAGCAGGTAACTGTGCATTGTTTGATGCGATTGAAGACAGTATCACCGATGGCGGCAACGGCGTACTTGACGTATGGATGAGCCATGGCGACAAAGTAATGAATATTCCAGCTGGTTTTACAACAACAGCTAAAACATCTACTTGTCCACATGCTGCAATGTCTAACGAAGAAAAACGTTTTTACGGCGTACAGTTTCACCCAGAAGTAACGCACACACATCAAGGTCAGCGCTTATTAGAGCGTTTTGCTATTGATATTTGTGGCTGTGAAAAATTGTGGACTGCTGCAAAAATTATCGATGATGCTATCGAGCGAATTAAAGAAACAGTCGGCGATGACGAAGTTATTTTAGGCCTTTCTGGTGGTGTTGATTCATCGGTTGTGGCTATGCTTATTCATCGTGCAATTGGCGAAAAGCTAACATGTGTATTTGTTGATAATGGTTTACTTCGTTTAAACGAAGGCCAACAAGTAATGGACATGTTTGGTAATAAATTTGGCTTAAACATTGTTAAAGTTGAAGCTGAAGAGCAGTTTTTAAATGATCTTGCCGGTAAGTCAGACCCAGAAGATAAGCGCAAAGCCATTGGCCACACGTTTATTAATGTGTTTGATGAGCAAGCTAAAAAGCTTAAAAATGCACAATGGCTAGCGCAAGGCACAATTTACCCTGACGTAATTGAATCTGCGGCATCTGCAACAGGCAAAGCGCATGTTATTAAATCTCACCACAATGTGGGTGGATTACCAGATGACATGAAAATGGGCCTTGTTGAGCCATTACGTGAGTTATTTAAAGATGAAGTACGTAAAATTGGTTTAGAGCTAGGTTTACCGTACGACATGCTTTATCGTCATCCTTTCCCTGGACCTGGTTTAGGTGTGCGTGTACTTGGCGAAATTAAAAAAGAATACTGTGATTTATTACGCCGCGCTGATGCGATTTTCATCGAAGAGCTTCACAAAGCTGAGCTTTACCATAAAGTAAGCCAAGCATTTACTGTATTCTTACCTGTTAAATCGGTAGGGGTTATGGGCGATGCACGTAAGTACGATTGGGTTGTATCACTTCGTTGTGTAGAAACAATCGACTTTATGACTGCGCGTTGGTCACATTTACCATATGAGTTTTTAGGTGTGGTTTCAAACCGTATCATTAACGAAATAGATGGTATTTCTCGTGTTGTTTACGATATTTCTGGTAAGCCACCAGCAACTATTGAATGGGAATAACTAACTTTAGTTTTTATTAACTAAAGTTAAGTGATTAAAAAACGGCGAATTAGCATGCTAATTCGCCGTTTTGTTTATTTAAAAGGCAGTTGAACTAAAAGTGTGATTTTTCTCTTTACCTTTGGCGAAACTTCTCTATAATTCGTCGTCATTGCAGGGGCGTAGTTCCAATTGGTAGAACAGCGGTCTCCAAAACCGATGGTTGGGAGTTCGAGTCTCTCCGCCCCTGCCATTTCTTCTTTACATCGTATTTATTAATTCTTATATTACCTTACTTACTAATTTCATCGAGTCGTTATGCATTCACGGTACGCAGCTGTTTTTGGTATTGAAAACCTCGAATTAAATAAACACTTTAAGCCAGCCGATAAATTTCCAGCTGATAGTCTTTCTGCAGATAATCTTTTAACAGATAGTGCTGCAGCAGATAGTCATGCATCCGATACTGCACCAAAAAATAATGTATTTGAGCCTATAGCGCTTTGTGAACAATTATTTGCAGATATTAAACGTGCAGCAGTACCAATTGCTATTAACAGCGTTGTACAAAGCGCTGAGATGCAATTAAATGACGATCAGCTAGTACTTACAACACCACAGCTCAGCACTGCCGATAAGCGCGCTTTATGGGCTTTAATGAGTGAACACCTTGATAAACTTTAAATCAGTAGACGAAACCGCAATATCTCAACTAATGGCGATAGAAACAGCGTGTCATAGCCATCCGTGGACTTTAAATACAATGAGTTCATGCATAGGCGGGCGCTACTTTAATGTAGCCGCGTTTGATGAGATGAACATGATTGGTTTTTATATCGGTGAAAAAGCAGGACCTGACTTTACGCTTATGGATATTTGCGTAATGCCAAACCAACAAGGAAAGGGGATTGCTAAGCAGTTGCTAGCTCAGTTTATTGAATATGGTGAACAGCAAAATGCTGAAAACTTATTTTTAGAAGTGCGTGAATCTAACTCACGTGCAATTAACTTGTATGAACGCGCAGGCTTTATTGAAATGTCAGTTCGTAAAAACTATTACCCAAGTGATAACCCAGCTAAAAATGGCTTTGAAGATGCTATTTTAATGGGTATGGCGTTAAGTTTGGATTTTCAGTAAAACGGAATAACTCAGCTATATGGTGTGTGAATTTTCTTTTTACCCACCAAAAAATTCTGACTAAAGGCATTAAATTTAAATACCATTATGGTTCAATGTATTAAAAAACGTCTTGGTGTTAATTAGATTAATGTGCAGCGATACCAATAGCCATAAGTACTTGAGTAATTTAACGAATTAAATCACCCATAACGTCATTAAATATTTTCATTTAGAACAACTAAGTATAAAACGCATTAGGTGCCAAATAATCTAAGCTTTATACCTGCTTATTCCTTTGGCTTATTGAGAGCTCTATAGCTGCGATTAAAGTATCAATTAGCGCGTTATCAGGCATTTTCTGGCTACTTTTTAAGTTGTCTTCAAGTGCGCCAGCACTGTGGTAAATATCATCAAAGTTAAAGCACCCAGCGCTTCCTTTAATACTGTGTGCAACGCTTTGAAGTGTTTTGTAATCATCAGTGTGTTGCAATGCTTTTATCTCGACTAAATAAGTAGGTAAGTTAGCTAAATAGTTATCTGCAATTCGTAAAAAGTCATCGCTCTCTAGCAAACTATCCCATTTATTTTGATTGTCTTTTTCAAGATGTAAGTAACTTACTAATACGCTTTCTAGTGCATCTTTATCTATTGGTTTACCAAGTGCTTTGTCGCAACCGGCTTCTAAATAAGTGCCTATATCGTGGTTCATCACATTTGCGGTTAACGCGATGATGGGTCCATCATAAGCTGCGTGGCGCAGCATTTTAGTTGCCTCAAGCCCGCCCATTACCGGCATTTGCATATCCATAATAATTAATTGGTAATCGTTAACGAGTGCCATTTCTACGGCTTGCGCGCCATTACTAGCAATGTCAGGCTCAAGACCCCACGTTTGTAATAAGAGTTTAATTAATAGCTGGTTATCTGGGTTATCTTCGGCAACGAGTATATTTGCATCAAAGTGGTTGCTTGCAAATGATAGCAGTGGATCTTTTTCTGGGGTCAGTTGGCTTTGCTCTGTAAGTAGCTCTAGTTCAGGTGTTTTTCCTGCTAAGTGACACGCCACACTAATAGAAAAACGACTCCCTACACCCACCTCACTTTGCAATGCTACATCACCTCCAAGCAATTGTGCCAAGTTTTTAGAAATACATAGCCCAAGCCCTGTACCGCCAAAGCGACGAGTTGTTGTCGTATCAGCTTGTTCGAAGGGTTTAAAAACACGTTCTATTTGATGACTCGACATACCAATACCGGTATCTATGATTACAAATTCAATCATTTGCTTTTGTTTATGATAATGCACACAAATCGACACGCTACCTTGCTCAGTAAACTTCACTGCGTTGTTAGCTATATTTATAAGAATTTGTTTTAAACGAGTAATGTCACTAAATATAGTGCGCGGCAGTGGTAGTTGGTAGTCAATATTAAGTGTTAATTGTTTTTCTTGTGCTAATGGTTGAATAATAGACTCTATATCGTGTACTAGCTGCACAACGTTAATCGGCGATTGATCTACCGCGAGCTTTTCAGCTTCTATTTTAGATAAATCTAAAATATTATTAATAAGTTCTAACAAATGCTTAGAGTTACGTAAAATAGTGCCAAGGTGTTGCTTGTCGTTGGTTATTTTATCGTTATGTAAAAGTTGCTCTGTAAAGCCCATAATAGCCGTTAACGGTGTACGAATTTCGTGACTCATATTTGCTAAAAAGCGACTTTTAAGTTGGTTAGCTTGCTCTGCTTGTTTAATTGCAAGCTCAAGTTGGCTGTTCATTGCTTCAAGTGCTTTTGTACGGCTTTCTACTTTATCTTCTAAGTGGTGTTTGTATTCTTCTAACTGCTGTTGATAATGCCTTATTTGATTAACCATGTGGTTAAAGTCGTTAAATAAAACACCTACTTCATCGTTAGTATGTGCAGGTAAATGCACCGATAAATCACCATCACCTACGCGATGACTTGCTGCTCCTAAAAGCTCAATAGGATTTAGTAGTAAGTTACGAACAACCACAAAAATCAAAATAGGCAGGGTGATCACCGAAATAATAACAATTAAGCCCGTTATTAGGCTTATTGCTTTGCCTGATTGGTAAAGTACCGCTTTTGGAATAGTCGAAACGTAGTAATAACCACCACTCATTTGTACTGCAAAAATCATCCGTTCTATTTTATCAATGCTTGATAGTTCAATAGTAGAAAGGGTGCCAATATCAGCTAAGTCGTGTATTTTATTTAACTCATATTCACTTATATATTGCCCACGCATATTGTAGTCAGAGCTAAATAATATTTTACCGTCTTTAGTGAGTAGTAAGTTGAGAGTGTTGTTATAGGGCGCTTCTAAAATACTGGTGTTAAGTATTGAGGGCTCAACATGTAATACTATAAAGCCAAGTTGTTGCGGTCGCTTTAAGTAGTAATCAACGCTGTAAATTCGTTGAATGAAATACAAATTAGTTGTGCCATCAGCCTCTTGTTTCATAAACTGTTGCTGGCTTAAATTACTTTGCATTACTTTATCTATAAAAGGATAGCTTTTAGGAGCCGTTGTTAGATTATTAGAATAATAGGCGTCACTTTTTCCACTTGCTGAGACTAAATTAATACTAATTATGTCAGGATAGGCTTCACTGTAGCTGGCAAATACATCCATTAAAGCACCTAATCGATGGGTGTAGTTTCCATTGGTGCGAACATCATTTGCTAAAAAATCGCTAAGTACAGGAGAAGTCGAAAGTAACTTGGTCGTTGAATGAAAAGAATCTATGTAGTTAAATACTTTTTGTTGTTGCTGTTCAACAAATCGACTCATAATGAGGTCGGCTTGTTTTTGTGTGGAATTAGTTACATTGGTGAGCGTAAAGCCACCTAAAAATAGCAAAGGAAGAATAACAAGAGGTGTTATATACCACAATAATCTAATGCTTAACTTACTGGTTTTCATGACCAAACTACTTATCCTCCATGCAATCTATCAATAATATGCGTTACGACTTTATTACACAAGCTTGTGGCGGTCTTGGTGGCTAAATTACAGCCATTAGCTGTATGGTATTTAGCTCTATGTTGAGGTTTGTTTTTTTCATTAAGTTATTTTAATTTAATAAGTTACAGGTTTATAACCATCATTTTGTTGTTTTAAAAAGTTTACATAAATTTACATCTTTTAAAGTCATTAATTTATTGTCAAAATGGGAAGCATCTTTTTTAGAGTAAAAATATGAACGCAAAAGATCTCACACACCTTTATTTGTTTTGCCAAGCTGTTCGTTACGGTGGGTTTGCTGCTGCGAGTTTACATATTGACGCATCGCCACCAACGCTTTCTCGTGCGGTTACCTCACTGGAACAATCGTTATGTGAAAAGCTCGTACATAGAAATGCTAAACAGTTTCAATTAACGGCTGCTGGCGAGCAGTGTATTAAGCAGTTTTCACCTTTATTTGATACGTTATCTAGCAATTGGCAAGGGATAAATAATCAGCATAGTGAGCTAAGTGGTGATATTCATATATCGTGCCCTGAGCCATTTGCCGACTTTATTGTGCAGTCAATTGCTATCGATTTTATGACAGCGCACCCTAAAGTGAACATTCATATAAAGTTTGCATCAGACACTCAACGCTTTTTTGGTGATCAAATAGATTTAGCCGTTGTTACTAAACCTACAAAAACACCACACTTAATACAAAAGTTGTTATTTGAAATGCCATTAACGTTGGCTGCAAACTCTGATTATTTAAATAAATTTGGTCGCCCACAATGTGTTGAAGATTTAGAACAGCATAATTTATTGGCTGCAAACACGTTAGGTGCATGGTAAATAGAAGAAAATAATGAAAACAAACGTGTTGAATTAAATCCTAAATATTCAGTAAATAGCTTACGCCTAGCAACACATGCTGCAACTAAAGGCGTTGGCATTTGTTTATTACCTAAAAATGCACTTAATTCGTTTATAGACAAAGGGTCACTAGAACCGGTGCTTGAGCACACAAAGTGCCAAACAGGGCGAGGTTATTTAGTATGGTCAGACAGGATACTTATTCCTGCGCGAGTCGCAAAATTTAGAGATTTAATAATTGAAGAGCTAAAAAATGGTGCTGATTTTTTAGCTCAATTAAGTCGTTAGTCACTTTTATTAGCTTCTTATTAGGGAGCTGTTTGAACTAACCACTTAGTGACAAAAAAGCGTACGCTGCCTGCAATTATTAATAGGGTAGGAATTGTTATTGGTACCATTCGTTTTACTGTTGCAAGCCAAGGTTCAAACAATGGAGTACCTGCTGGGAGCGTACTGTAAAGCATAATAGCGGGCATTACGCTGAGCATGATTGGTAGTAAAATGACAACGATCATCGGAATTTGGTATTTGTAAGGAAGCTTTTTCATTGTTAAAACCCTTAATTATTAAAGTAGAGCAATTTTAACAATCGTATTAGGTTTCAAAAACAGCTTATATTGAAATTCAAAATTTCATAGTAGAAATCTTGTTGTGATTTATTTAGCGTTGTTAAAGTTTATAACTCCAAAGGTAAGTTGTAAGTCTTCATTAATAAAAAAGATCAGCTAATAACTAACCATTGATTGTTTAAAAGGCCAAGATCAGCGAAAATAGTCTTCAATTACGATTAACATAACGGATCGCATGTGAGGGGCCAATTTAGGGCTTTTCTGATGGTGTGTTGAGCTTTCGAGGTTGCCTTATACCAATATTATTAAAAACATGATTATTCTAGCGTATTAAATAACTCACTAACTACGTTCAAAATTATTCATAGAGAACAACTCTATGTCATAATTTTCGCCTTGTTATTGCGCCATTTTCTTATCGCTATAATAGATCACTAATTTAATGTAATTGGTATTATTTAAGCCTTGAAAGCTCAGCATACTTAAAGTGGATAATATCCGTATACAAACTAAAAGAACTTTTTTAATGGCAGATCAAAATCTCCTTAGTGAAATTAATAAACGACGTACCTTTGCTATCATCTCTCACCCGGATGCTGGTAAAACAACCATTACCGAAAAAGTATTGTTATTCGGACAAGCGATTCAACGAGCCGGTACTGTAAAAGGCCGTGGTTCTAACCAACATGCAAAGTCTGACTGGATGGAAATGGAAAAAGAGCGTGGTATATCAGTTACTACCTCTGTAATGCAGTTTCCGTATAAAGACGCTTTGGTTAACTTACTAGATACACCAGGACACGAAGATTTCTCTGAAGATACTTACCGTACATTAACCGCAGTAGATTCGTGTTTAATGGTAATTGATGCAGCAAAAGGTGTAGAAGACCGTACTCGTAAGTTAATGGAAGTAACACGCCTACGTACAACACCAATCGTTACATTTATGAACAAATGTGACCGTGAAATTCGCGACCCGATGGAAGTGTTAGACGAAGTTGAAACAGAACTGAAAATTGCGTGTGCACCTATTACATGGCCAATTGGCTGTGGTAAAGAGTTTAAAGGTGTTTACCATATTCATAATGACGAAGCTATTTTATACAAATCAGGTCAAGGTCATAAAATTCAAGAAGTTCGTACCATTAAAGGTCTTGATAACCCTGAGCTAGATATTGCGATTGGTGAAGATTTAGCCGTGCAATTGCGTGACGAGCTTGAGCTTGTTATTGGTGCATCAAATGAATTTGATTTAGAGCTGTTTTTAGCTGGTGAGCTTTCGCCTGTTTATTATGGTACTGCACTCGGTAACTTTGGTGTTGACCACGTTTTAGATGGTTTGACTAGATGGGCTCCAACGCCATTACCGCGCGAAACAGAAGACAGACTTATTGTTGCAACTGAAGAAAACTTTACCGGTTTTGTATTTAAAATTCAGGCCAACATGGACCCAAAACACCGTGACCGTATTGCATTTATGCGTATTGTATCGGGTAAGTACAATCAAGGCATGAAGATGAATCATGTACGATTGGGTAAACAGGTTAGTATTTCTGATGCGGTAACTTTTATGGCGGGCGACCGTGAGCGAGCAGCTGATGCTTACGCGGGCGATATTATTGGTTTACATAACCACGGTACCATTCAAATTGGTGATACGTTCACGCAAGGCGAAAAACTTAAATTTAGTGGTATTCCTAACTTTGCGCCTGAATTATTCCGTCGTATTCGCCTACGCGATCCGCTTAAGCAAAAGCAATTATTAAAAGGCTTAGTACAGCTTTCTGAAGAAGGTGCTGTGCAAGTATTTAGACCACTTATAAACAACGATTTAATTGTGGGCGCGGTAGGTGTACTTCAGTTTGATGTAGTTGTAGCGCGTTTAAAAGCTGAATACAACGTAGATGCTATTTACGAAGGTGTAAACGTAAATACAGCGCGTTGGGTAAGCAGCGACGATGTTAAAAAGTTTGAAGACTTTAAGCGTAAGTGCGAAAGTAATTTAGCACTCGATGGTGGCGATAACTTAACTTACATTGCGCCGAGCCGTGTAAATCTTAATTTATCGGTAGAGCGTTACCCAGAAGTGACATTTAACCACACTCGCGAAAACTAGAGCTCATTTACAAGAATTAAAAGAAAGCCTGCTTTGGCGGGCTTACAAAGGTAAAAAATATGAATATTCGTACTATTTTAATCGAAAAAGCCATTGCCGCTATGGCTGGCGCAGGCTTACCTGAAGATACAAATCCAGCCGTAACGCAAAGCACACGCCCACAATTTGGTGATTACCAAATTAATGCAGCAATGGGCGCGGCTAAAAAAATGAAAAGCAACCCACGTGAGCTTGCGCAAAAAATTATAGATAATCTTGATGTAAGCGATATTGCTCAAAAGACTGAAATTGCGGGTCCTGGTTTTATTAATATTCATTTAAAGCCTGAGTTTTTAGCGCAAAGCGTTAAAGCAGCTAACAGTGATGCAAAACTTGCTGTAAACGAGCATGCTAACCCGCAAAAAGTAGTTGTTGACTATTCATCACCAAACCTTGCTAAAGAAATGCACGTAGGTCATTTACGTTCAACCATTATTGGCGATTCAATTGTACGTGCGCTTGAATTTAGAGGCGACACGGTAGTACGCCAAAATCACATGGGTGATTGGGGAACGCAGTTTGGTATGTTAATCGCGCATTTAGAAGATCAAATTAGCGGAGGTGTAGATTTAGATTCTGTAGCGCTTGCTGATTTAGAAACCTTTTACCGCGATGCTAAAAAACGCTTTGACGACGAAGAAGGCTTTGCAGATAAAGCACGTAATTACGTTGTTAAATTACAAGGCGGCGACGCGCATTGTGAAAAACTTTGGAAACTGTTTATAGCTACCTCAGTTAAGCATTCTGAAGAAGTATACAAGCGTTTAAATGTAACGCTTACTCAAGCCGATATTATGGCTGAAAGCGCATACAACGCAGAACTTAACGACATTATTAGCCTACTTAAAGATAAAAATATTGCAGTAGAGTCGCAAGGCGCGCAAGTTGTGTTTTTAGATGAGCTTGCCAACAAAGATGGCGAACCTTCAGCATTTATCGTACAAAAATCTGGCGGTGGCTTTTTATATGCAACAACCGATTTAGCGGCATGTGATTACCGTTCAAATAAATTAGGTGCCGATCGTATCTTAATTTTTGTAGATGCACGTCAAAATCTACACTTTAATCAAGTAGAGCTTACAGCGCGTAAAGCAGGTTTATTACGAGACGAAACAAGCTACGAGTTTTGCCCGTTTGGCACCATGATGGGCGCCGATAACAAACCATTTAAAACACGTACTGGCGGCACAGTAAAACTAGCTGACTTATTAGAAGAATCAATTAACCGTGCAGCTGCAAAACTAGCTGAACGTGAATCAGATTTAAGTGATAGCGATCGCAGCGAAATCGCACGTAAAGTAGGTATTGGCGCAGTTAAATACGCAGACCTTTCTAAGCATCGTACCAGCGATTACATTTTTAACTGGGACAGCATGCTAAGCTTTGAAGGCGCAACCGCTCCTTATTTACAATATGCTTATACACGCATACGCAGTATTTTCCGTAAGTCAGGCGTTGATGCAGCTACATTAAATTCAGATGTTGCAATTATTGAGCCTCAAGAAAAAGCACTAGCACTTAAGCTATTACAGCTTGAAGAAGTACTTGATTTAATGATCAGCGAAGCAACACCGCACGTACTATGTGGTTACTTATATGAGCTAGCAAGCTTATACATGACATTTTACGAAGCCTGCCCAGTACTTAAAGAAGGCGTAGAGCCAAGCGTACGTGATAGCCGTTTAGTGTTGTGTAATTTGGTTTCTAAAACATTAGAGACAGGATTAGACTTGCTAGGCATTGAAGTTATGGAGCAAATGTAATCACCGTCGTATTTTAACCTAATACTGCGTTATCCACCCCTACTTACCCTAATTACATACAAACCGTATGCTCATAGGGATAAGTAGGGTTGGATGCCTTGTCTTAGGCTAAACTACTTAGGTGAACCGTCTGCTGCGTGTAGTTCGCTTTGACTGCGTTGTCGTGCTTTTTTAGCCTAAGTCACATACTAAATGTATGCTCCTTGGCATAAAAAAGCACTCCGCCTTGTCAGCACTCCTACACTTGCAGATGTAATGTTTTACATTGTAGGTTGGGTTGAGTGAAACGAAACCCAACGATATACCTAAGACTCTATGTTTATTGTTATCGATACATCTGAGACTCTATGCTTATTGCTATCGAATACACCTGAGACTCGATACTTGTTATTACTCAATACCCATTTTTTTAAGCTCGCTACTCAAAGCTCTTTTCTAACGCTTTATTTAAAGGACTTGTTATGAAACTCGAAGATATCCGCCGTGAATACCTGCAAGACGCGTTAAGCGAAGATAACTTGCAAGATGATCCGTTCAAGCAGTTTGAAACATGGCTTGAGCATGCGGTAGCAAGCCAGTTACCCGATCCAACAGCAATGGTTGTAGCAACCGTTGATGAAACCGGTCAACCTTCACAGCGTATTGTGCTTTTAAAACATTTAGATGATAACGGGTTTGTGTTTTTTACCAATACAGGCTCGCGTAAAGCCCAAGAGCTTAAAGGTAATAATAAAATTTCCTTGCACTTTCCGTGGCATCACATGGAGCGCCAAGTTATTGTGTATGGTGAGGCTAAACCATTACCGACATCAGCCGTTGCAAAGTACTTTTTATCGCGCCCTAAAGAAAGCCAATTAGCAGCGTGGGCATCAGCGCAAAGTCGATCCATATCATCGCGTAAAGTGTTGATGGAAACCTTTGCCAACATGAAAAACAAGTTTGCTAAAGGTGAAATTCCACTTCCTGATTTTTGGGGGGGTTATTGTGTAGTACCTACTAAAATTGAGTTTTGGCAAGGCGGGGCGCATCGTTTGCACGACCGCTTTATGTATCAGCGCCAAGTAGATAATAGCTGGCAAATTACACGCTTAAACCCTTAATAAATAGATGAGTAAGTAACCGTGCAATTTATTGACTCTCATTGCCACCTCGACTTTAGCGAGTTTGATTCGAATCGTGAATCGCTCATAAACGAGTGTGTAGCAAAGGGAGTTAATCAGTTTGTTGTACCGGGTATTACGCTTGCTCAATCGCATGCTCTCATAAAATTCAAAGCAACTTACCCAAGTATAAAAATAGCCGCAGGGCTACATCCTTACTTTTTAGAGCAACATAAAGAATCGCACATAGAAGCGTTATTTGATTTTGCGACTGCAAATAAGCATCAGTTGGTGGCTATTGGAGAATGCGGGCTTGATCGAAGTATTGAAAACCTCTCTAAACAAACTTATTTATTTGAACAGCAAATAAAGCTTTCTAACGAGCTAAGCTTACCGCTTATTGTACATCACAGACAAAGCCATGATTTAATTGCGCAATCGTTTAAACGGTGCAAGCCAAAAAATGGGGGAGTGATTCATGCCTTTTCGGGCTCACTTCAACAAGCGCAGTATTATATAAAGCAAGGCTTTAAGCTTGGTGTAGGCGGTGTTATTACTTATGAACGCGCAGTTAAAACACGCACTGTTATTGCTGCTATTGAGCCAAAGCACTTAGTGCTTGAAACCGATTCGCCCTCAATGCCGTTAAGCGGCTATCAGGGTGAAGTTAACACGCCACTTCATATACCTAATGTATTTAACGCGTTATGTGATTTAAAGCCACACAGCAAGAGAGAGGCGCTTGCAAAGCAGCTCTACGATTCTTGCTCAGATGTTTTTTGTATATAACGGTTTACTTGCCAACGTTTTAATCCACGCCCTAATTGCCACGTAAAAATACAAGCAATTACTAGCATTAATAGTACCTGTCGACCTAAATCATGAAAATGATTATGGCTGTCAGATATTGCCGCACGAGTTAAATAGGTAACAGATACAAATCCAAGCGGGCGGTCGTCATCGCTAATTACAGGTTCTACAAAAGGTGTTTTTAGTTTACTAATCCCAGGGGTAGAGTCGGGAAGTTGGCCAAATATATGGTGAGATTGCCAATTATTGCTACTTGCTATCAAAATACCTTGTTGATCATAAATAGTGGCTGAAAGCACAAACTCATCTTTACTTATGTCGTTACATATTTCGTTGAGTTGCGGTTTGTTTTTTTCAATTAAAGGCGTTTTAACATTCAAAGCCATAAATTTAGTCATGCTTTGTGCTGTACTATCAGCGCTATCGTAAAGCAATTGATGGCTTTGAAAACTACTGTTTACGCCAACCCAGCTTAGTAACACAAAACAACCAGCCGCAAGAAACAAGCGTACTAAACGCTTTCTTTGAGATGCCGTAATAGGGTTTTTAAGATGGTTATTTTTCATAGTCACCGTATATGCTGCTGACAGCATTTTAATTTGATGTTACAACTAGGGTAACTATACCCTTAAACCCTACCTGATGGCGAATTTAGCGTTAATAATTACTGATTTTAATATGCCAACTATCAGGAAATAAATACGGAGATCCCATGTCGAAAACGAACATGGCACAGCCACCTGCTGAACAATCATTAGTAAACTTAACTTTAAATAAATGGTTTAGCTACCAAGATAGTGTTTTTTTACCGCTTACTAATATTCCAAATAAGCAGCAGGGATTATTTAGTATTGCATTTGCTGGCGACTTTGATGTTAGCAGCGTTAATAGCATTATTGATTTTTTGGCAAAGCAAAATCAAATCGTCACTGCTATATGCCAGTATCAACCTGATTTAGGATTAGCACCTGCATTGTGTTTTTACACAAAAAATGCAGAGCAAGCTATAAACCCGCTAGTGTTACAAGAGTTTTCACACACTCTAGATTGCCAGCTAGTACAAGTTGCTACGCCGCCTAGTTTATATAAACCTGGTTTGTTGGTTATGGACATGGATTCAACTGCAATTACAATTGAATGCATAGACGAAATAGCCCGCCTTGCAGATGTATATGACGAAGTTGCCTCTGTAACAGCACTTGCAATGGCGGGTAAACTTGATTTTAGTGAAAGTTTAAATCAGCGTGTAGCTAAGCTTGAAGGAATTGAAAAAAGCTTAATTGAAGAGCTAAAAAGTGCATTGCCACTCATGCCTGGTATTAAAGTGCTGTGCCAAATTTTAAAACAGCATGACTGGTATTTAGCAATTGCATCAGGTGGTTTTGTACCGTTTGCAGAGCGCGTTCAAGAGCTTATTAATTTAGATGAAGTACACGCTAATGTACTCGAATTTAAAGACGATAAACTAACAGGTAAAGTACTTGGTACAATTGTAGATGCACAGCAAAAAGCAATTATTCTAGAGTCGTTACAACATAAACTAGGGCTTGAGAAGTCGCAAACTGTTGCTATTGGTGATGGCGCAAATGATTTAGTAATGATGGCAAAAGCAGGTTTAGGTGTAGCAGTACATGGTAAACCTAAAGTGGTTGAACAAGCCCAAGCTGCTATTTGTGAAGGGTCATTATTGCAATTGTTATATAT
The DNA here is from genome assembly GCF_015864385.1 of Pseudoalteromonas sp. SWXJZ94C. NCBI lineage: Bacteria > Pseudomonadati > Pseudomonadota > Gammaproteobacteria > Alteromonadales > Pseudoalteromonadaceae > Pseudoalteromonas > Pseudoalteromonas sp. SWXJZ94C. Next base: position 76,086 of record NZ_JADYXF010000016.1, on the reverse strand, counting down.
GTTGGCTATTCCGTTAGAAAATGAGCCAGCTCTTTAAAATAGACTAAGTTAAACCGCTTAACGTAAGCGGTTTAACCAAATTAGTTTTCGACGTCCCATCTGATCGACCTGTTGTTGGTCAAGCTGTAAATGGCTTAAAGCTTCTTCGGTTATATCAACTACATCGCCAACACCGGCTACTGACCATAATGCATCTTCTAAATCTTTTGCTTTGTGCAGTGCGTATTGGCTAACATAATTTAATTCGTTCGATAAGTAATCGGTATCTGGACGGCCTGTACGCGAAATATATAAACGCATAATAAATATAAGCTCCGATTTAACACCTTTGTTTATTTGCTCTAAAAACTCGCTGTAATCTTCGCCTAATACGCACTGACTAGTAATTGCATCTTCAATTTTACTTTTACGAGGGTTAAAGTTAATAGCTAAAGTAAACGCGAGAGGCGGATCTTGGCGACTGCGATCTTTAATACCTGGGGTGATCACATTAACTATTTGATCTTTAGTTAATATGCTCGATAAATCTGTTTTGTTATTTAACAAACCAAAATTTTGTAAAATTACATGCAGTGGACTTGCGTACAAGCCAAAGCCGATAGCTCCGGTTGCAAAGTGAGCTGCTTCTTTATGCAAGTACAGAGGGAATTGGCATACACTTTTTGTAACCATATTTCTAAGTGCAGTAGAAAGCCCCTCTACTTTAGGTGACTCCTCCGATATTTTTAGTTTATCTTTATTGCTTTCAATTAACTGAGTGAAAAAAGAGACACCTGAATGTGGTAAATCAGCAATTCTATTCGCTTTTAAATTAATAGTAGTAAATGACTTACTTACAGCCATTGTTTCGTATTTTAATTCACTAAGCTTATGTTTTTTAGTTATTTTTTGTAGTTCTGGAAATGACAGTAAAACCACATCGCCTTTTTTAAAGGTAACCGGTTGCTCGCATTCTATTTGTAAACCCATCACCGAAAAATCGCGTGTATAACCTTTTATAATTACATCATTAATACTTACTTCAACAACTGTTTTATAAAGGTAGCGTTTATGCGAGCGTAAATTTACATACTCAAGCGCAACAATATCTAAATAAGGCGGAGTTTTGTGTTTAGCATGCCCAAAATGTTTGAGCTGATTAACTGTGGATTTATCATAAGTTAGCTTTTTGTATTGTTGTTGTTCAATATTATTTCCAATACTGGTCAGTACAACTACGTATTTAACATCTTTTATAAGCCCTTCTACACGTGGTGAAGGTGGCTTATTTAGTTTTTCTATATTTGTGCCAGCACTATTTGGTAACGAAAGCGGTATGTAAGAATCGTCTGGGTGACTTGGCATTATTTGTATTTTAAAACACTGCCAGCTTTCTTTTTGACTGCCAAAACCTAAAAATAAGTTACTCAACTCGGTGTTACTATTAAGCTCACTTCGTGTTGCTGAGTAATAATAAATTTTACCAGAAGAAACATGAGTGAAAGTATAAAGGTAATCTTCTTTAACGGCAGTTGGCTGTGTTAATAATTGAGATACACGCTGATGGTTAAGCACATTATATAAACAGGGGATTTTTCTTTCATCAGTAAAGTAGCGTTGAATAAAAATATTATTTTCGGTGGTTAAACTAAGGCTTGGGTAATATTGCTCATTATTTTTGCTTAAAAACACGTATAAAGAGGTTACCCGTGGAATATAATATTGCTCATAGCCTTTTGAAACTACAGCATCGAGTGTGTTATCTAGATTAACTTTATAGCGGCGCTTATTACCGTGAATAAAGCTTTCTAAAAATCCGTCAAAAGCCTCGTTTTTCTCAATGTAAGTGCGTTTCAAACGAATATGATTAAATTCACGGGAAATGTTTTCTACGGCAACGACTTCGTATTGTATGCCATTTTTTAAACCCAGTTCAAAATCTTGCTCAAGGCCTACTAAACGCATAGCGATAAGTTGACCTTTTTTTACTACGTACCGTGTTGCAAGCTTTACTTTACAACCGCTTAGTGAAATATCAGATGTGCTTGCAGCAAGATTTTTTTTATCATTATACCCAATAGTAACTTTTATTGAGTAGTTCATACGTTCTTCACGGCGGCTTTCGTATGAGGCAAACTTAATTACGCTGGTGCTGAGTGAATCATCTAGTTCTTGTATTTCAGCCTGCTCGGCGGCTTGCTTTTGCAATACGCGATGGTTGTTTTCGGTGCTCATTACAGCTTCGTAAACGGCTAATGTATATTCGCCATGTTGCTGTAGGGCTTTTTCAAACACTTCAATGGCTGTGTCATCCATAAAGTGTTGTTTACCGTTGTGCTCGTGTGGCTTTACTTGTCCTGTTACTAAACCGCGTAAATCAACAAAGCGTGCCACAGGCTGAGACAAGCGTGACATTTCCATTTTCATCAAAAACTGCTCAGGTTTAGTTAGCCCCGCAGTTTTCGATTTGAAAATTAGGTCAAACTTAGCGTTGCCTAAATATTGTTTTAGTTCATTCACGAGGTCTTCGTGTTTGAGCATTATGTCATCAGCCATTTATAAAACCATCACCGTCTAATTGAAAAAGTAGGTATACTGTTAAGTCATTTATTAGAAATTCAATAAACGTTAAATCGTGCTATGTTATTAATATAGGTACGATTATTCGAGTAACTACAGTTTAGCTCTTGTTATTATGTGTTATTTGCCATTTTATTGGCAAGTTACTTTAAACTATTTTCGAGGCAAAAAGTATGCCCTAAATTATAGTAAAAAAGAAAATAGCATTTGTGTTTAATGATTGTGGTGCTGAATTTCCCCGTTGGCAAGAGTATGTTGCTAAACAAAAGCATGAAATGGCAAAATAAGTACTTAAAAATAAGTATTTTAAAAATTAAAGATATAAGTAGGTAAGATAATTAATGGCTAAAGCGGCAAAAATAGAGTTTGTGTGTACAGAATGTGGCATGAACTACCCACGTTGGCAGGGTCAATGCCGCTGCGGTGGGTGGAACACATTAGCAGAATTTAAACCTTCGGCAGGGCAAAGTCAAAAAGCATCAGCACGAGCAAGCGTAGGTGGCTATGCTGGTGGCATTGGTGGTGGCTCTAAAAAAATTAATGACATCACTACAACAGAAGCTGAAAAACAGCTAACTGAAATTGGCGAGCTCGACCGTGTTTTAAGCGGTGGTGTCACAACAGGGTCTGTTAATATAATCTCAGGCGATCCTGGGGCAGGTAAAACAACGCTGCTGTCTGATTTAGTGGCAAGAATGTCGCAGCGCATGCCATCACTTTACTGTACGGCAGAAGAGTCTTTATCGCAGTTTAAAAACAGGGTAAATCGTTTAAAATTAAACTATAACGCTGATGAGCTTTATTTATTATCAGAAACCAGTGTTGAAGTTATTATTGAAGAGCTTGAGAAGAATAAAATTAAGTTTGCTGTTATCGACTCTATTCAAGCAGTTGTAACCGATACGGCAAATGGCAGCCCTGGTTCGCCTTCGCAAGTAAAAAGTGCCGCCCAAGCACTTACTCAATACTGTAAGCAAAATGATGTAACTATGTTCATTATTGCCCATGTAAATAAAAACAACGAAATAGCAGGTCCCCAAACACTAGTTCATATAGTTGATGCACTTTTACATATAGATACCAACGATGGACAAATTAGAACGCTAAGAGCAAATAAAAACCGCTTTGGTGATATTGATACCGTTGGTATTTTTAAAATGTGCGAACGCGGAATGTTAAGCGTTGATAACCCAAGTGAAATATTTTTATCGGGCTCCACCACAGATTCACCAGGGTCTACAATTACGTGTATACGTAAGGGAAATCGTAATTTATTACTCGAAATTCAGTGTTTAACCACCGAAACAGAGGCAGAATTCCCGCAGCGTGTTTGTGTTGGTTTAAACATGAATCGTATAAAAATGCTGACTGGCATATTGCGTAAACACACTAAAACTAAAATATTCCACGATACATTTTTTAATATTGTGGGTGGCTTAAGAATCGATGAGACAGAAACCTGTATAGATTTGGCGTTAGTTACCGCGCTACTTAGCAGTTTAAATGAATTTGTAGTGCCTCGTACTACTTGCATTATGGGAGAGCTTAGCTTAAACGGCGATGTACGCCCAATCGACAGTGGTGTACCGCGAGTTAAAGAAGCCGCACAGCATGGATTTACTGAAATATTTATTCCATTTCGTAATTATCATAAATCAATGGAAGGGCTAGGCGCTAAAATTACGCCGGTAAAAACGGTGCATGAGTTACTTAGTTTGATTAATTAACACTTATCGGTGATGTTCTTCAGTGTTACTCTTAAGTAGAGACAATTTATATAAAGAATTAAATAAGGAAATAACATGAAAAAATTAGTTATAGTTGCAGCGATTATTGCTGCGGGCGTTGGTGGTGTTAGCTATGCAAATTACGTGGCAACGCAAGAAGTGCGTGCAGAAGTAGACAAGCAACTGGCTTTAGTTAGCGAGCAAACAGGCGCTACATTTAAATATGCTGGCTTATCGGCAAGTGTTATTTCAAAAAGCGTAGAAATTACAAACATGGAAGTGATAAGCCCTGAGGGTGACAATGTTGCTAATATTCAAAGCATCGAAGTAACCGGTTATGAGCCAGATAAAATTTCTCCTCATACATCGTTTGATGTAAAAAGCTTTCAGTTTAATAAAGACTTTGTAGCAAAGTTACCTGCTGATACAAATCCAATGCTAGCGACGGCCAGTTACGATTTGCATTCATCACTTGATTACGATGAACAGTCGGGCGACAGTGATGTAGTTGTTAAGCTTGATGCAAAAGATATTATTAGTTTTAATATGGATATGGGCTTAGCTAACTCTAAAGCACTTATGGAAGCGTCACTTGAGATAAGCAAAGCGCAGCGAGCAGCAGGCAACGAGCCTCTTTCGTATGAGCAACAGTTACAGCAACAAACATTAATAATGCAAGCTATGAGCAAGCTAGAACCTCGTAGCGTTAACCTTGTTTTAAATAACCAAGGCGAGCTTAAAGAACTTTTAGAAAGTGAGCTTAAAAAGCAAGGTATGAGCGTTGAGCAAATGCAAATGATGGTTGAGCAACAGTTACAACAAGCTCCAGTAACTGACGAAATAGCGCAAGCAATTATTGGTTTTGTTAAAGGCTTAAATTCATTTTCAATGTCGGCTAAGTTACCTGAAGGCAAAACTATGATGGAAGTTAATCAACAAATAATGATGCTTGTAGGTCAACCTGATGAGCTAGTTAAGTTTATTAACTTAGAAGTTAAAGGCGATTAATAATTGTTTTAGCTGTTTGCTGTCAATGAACCTAAAAAGGTATTGATAGCTCAATTCAAATAATTCAAGCGTGAGTATTACTCGCGCTTTTTTGTGCCTTGATGTTTTTATTTTAAATGGTGTTATTTAAACTACTCTAATATTTAAAAAGCGAGGTATAAAACCTCACCTACAAAACCTCACCTACAAAACATCACCTACAAAACATCACCTACAAAACATCACCTAAAAAAACATCACCTACAAAACATCACCTAAAGAACAACATACACCCAATGTAGGTGCGATTTTACATCGCGCTCATGTAACTTATGTAAAATGCAAAGCTAAAAAAACACCGCACTTAAATTTTAAGTGCGGTGTTTTTTTAAAGTGTAATTATTGCTCAAATAGCCAATATTTATTAATGAAGAATACGTGCTCTAATTGTACCCTCAACAGCGCTTAATTCTTTAAGTGCGACTTCAGAGTGATCAGTATCTACATCAATAACAACATAACCAATAGCTGCGTCTGTTTGCAGGTATTGCGCGGCAATATTAATACCGTGCTGTGCAAACGCTTGGTTAATTTGCGTTAGTACGCCAGGACGGTTGTGGTGTACGTGTAATAAACGACTACGATTAGCAAGCTCTGGCAGCGATACCTCAGGGAAGTTAACTGCGGTAATAGTTGAGCCGTTATCTGAATATTTAGCCAATTTACCAGCTACTTCAATACCAATGTTTTCTTGTGCTTCTTGTGTTGAGCCACCAATGTGTGGTGTTAAAATAACATTGTCGAATTGGCGCAGTGGTGATACAAATTCTTCATCGTTAGACTTTGGCTCAGTAGGGAACACATCAATTGCGGCACCACTTAGTTTTTTCTCTGTAAGTGCTTCTGCAAGTGCATCAATATCAACTACGGTACCGCGTGAAGCGTTGATCAAAATAGATCCCTGCTTCATAACAGCAAGTTCTGCTGTACCAATTAGGTTTTTAGTTTGCGGTGTTTCTGGTACGTGTAAGCTAATAATATCAGAGCGTTGTAATAACTGAGTTAGGTTATGCACTTGTTTTGCATTACCAAGAGATAGCTTATCTTCGATATCGTAATATTCTACGTTCATACCAATGTTTTCAGCCATAATGCCTAGCTGAGTACCAATGTGACCGTAACCAATAATACCTAACGTTTTACCACGCGCTTCAAACGAGCCATTTGCTGTTTTTAACCAGCCACCACGATGCGCTGCTGCATTACGTTCTGGAATACCGCGCAATAAAAGCAGTATTTCACCAAGTACAAGTTCAGCAACTGAGCGAGTGTTAGAAAATGGTGCATTAAAGACAGCAATACCGCGTTCGCGCGCGCTGTCTAAGTCAACTTGGTTAGTACCAATACAAAAACAACCAACTGCAACTAGCTTTTCAGCGGCATCTAATACAGCTTCGCTTATATGAGTACGAGAACGAAGCCCTACAAAGTGCACGTCTTTAATACGTTCTTTTAGTTCGTCCTCAGGTAAGGATGTTTTAACGTAGTCGATGTTGCTGTAACCATTACGCTTTAGCGTTTCAACAGCGCTTTGGTGAACACCTTCAAGCAAGAGAATTTTAATTTTGTCTTTTGCTAACGATACCTTACTCATAACCTCATCCTATTTAATTTGAGGCCCATTTATAGTGCCGATAATTACTTTATCAGCGCCACGCATCGCAAATAGGCCGTTGGTAACTACGCCAACAATTGAATTAATTTGTGCTTCTAATTGTTTGGCATTGGTAATTTTTAAGTTAAATACATCTAATATAACGTTACCGTTGTCGGTAACTACACCTTGGCGATAGACTGGGTCGCCGCCAAGTTTTAATAATTCTCGTGCTACGTAACTGCGCGCCATTGGAATAACTTCTACCGGAAGCGGGAAGTCGCCTAATGTTTTTACTAATTTGGTGTCATCAACAATACACACAAATTGCTTCGCTACAGCAGCGACTATTTTTTCGCGAGTAAGGGCTGCACCGCCGCCTTTAATCATTTCGTTTTGAGCGTTTATTTCGTCAGCACCGTCAACGTAAACATCTAAAGCATCTATGTTATTAAGTTCAAACACTTCAATACCTAACGCCTCTAAGCGCGCTGTTGAAGCTTCAGAGCTCGATACTGCACCTACAATGGTATCTTTTACTGAGCCAAGAGCGTCAATAAAGTGATTAACTGTAGAGCCTGTACCTACACCTACAATAGTGTTTTCTTTTACAAACTCGAGTGCTGCCCAAGCAGCTGCTTTTTTTAATTCGTCTTGTGTCATTGCTATGTGCTCATGTATGTCAGAGATATGCGGCTAGTAACCAAATTTAATTGTTACCAACTGTATATTTTATCTGGAGTGATAATTGTTTTAAGTGGTACATCCCACGATTCAATTGGTAATGTTTCAACTTTTTGGCATTCATGTGCTAAGCCAATAAGTTGTGGTTTTTGCCAATCTTGTTCGTGCAAACGTGCCAATGTTCGGTCGTAAAACCCACCCCCCATTCCGAGGCGATTACCTTGTTTATCAAATGCAACTAACGGCATAAGAAGGTAATCAAGCGCTGGTAATGGGCATATCTCAGAGCAATTCAGCTTAGGCTCCAAGATACCATAGCGATTTGCCTTCATGGGTGAGTTTTTTTCATAACGTTGAAAGAGTAAATTAGCCCCGTTAAAGGGGTGTATTATAGGGAGGTAAACTTCATGGTTTAAGTTCCATAACTCATTAATTAACAATGATGTATCTAGTTCACCATCGTTAACTAAATAAATTGCTATATGCTCTTTTTTATCTGTTTTTTTGCTTTTTAACTGTTGAATAAAATTCATTTTAAGCGATTGAGCGGCAAATAATTGCTGTTTTTTTGATAAATTATTACGCATTTCACGGACTGACTTTCTGATCTGTGCGCGTTTATTGCTCATGTTAGTGCTTCGCTAGGTAATTAAAAAGAAAATAAGTTAGGAAAAGCTAAATATGCCGCCAATACTATTAGCAGTGTTACTACCGTGGCTATAAGTGAATATAAAAGAACATTACTGCGCTTTTTAGGTGCACTAATAAGCTCTTCATCAAGCATCAGGTCGTCATCTTGCCATTCATCGTTGTTTTCTATTTGCGCTTTTGACTCTGCTTCAGGAAGCCGTTGTTCTAATTCTTCTAGCTTTTCTTCAAGGCGAATTAAGCTGCTGGTAATATAATCGAGTGCATCAAAAATGCGTTCATCGCGTTGATTATTTGCTTGCTCGGTATTTGTGCTTGATGCACTAGAGATAGCTTGAAGCTTACTTTTTATGCCAAGACCAACAAGTAATTTTGCTTGTTTTAATGCTTTGTCTTTATTGCTTGGTGCAAATAAGGGTTTACCTTTAAAAAAAAGCGTTACTTTTTCTTCTGAGGTTTTTAGCCGTTGCGCTAAAGTTGTGCATGCTGTTTTTGCATCAATGTCATCTGCAAGCCCTGCAAATATAACGCGAAAATTGTCGGTCATTTAACTATCTCTCAAGCTTTATAATGAAATGAGTATATACCTAAAGTACAAAAGAATTCGAGGTTGATTTTATAGTTATTTTATTTACGAACAATACTACAAATAAACTCCAGATGTAAAAACGGCCCTAAAAAGGGCCGTTTTATATTATTACATTATTGGCTTAAAGGCCAGCAGCTACGCGAAGTGCGTCTGCTTTATCTGTACGTTCCCAAGGGAACTCGTCGCGACCAAAGTGACCGTAAGCCGCTGTAGGAAGGTAGATAGGGCGCTCTAAATCAAGCATTTGAATTAAGCCGTAAGGGCGTAAGTCAAAATGTTCACGAATAAGCTCAATTAAACTGCTTTCTTCTAGCTTGCTTGTACCAAACGTTTCAACGCTGATAGAAGTAGGCTCTGCAACACCAATTGCGTAAGAAACTTGTAGCTCACACTTGTCAGCAAGACCAGCAGCAACAATGTTTTTAGCAACGTAACGTGCAGCGTATGCCGCAGAACGGTCAACTTTTGATGGATCTTTACCAGAGAAAGCACCACCACCGTGACGAGCCATACCACCGTATGTATCTACAATGATTTTACGACCAGTTAAACCACAGTCACCCATTGGTCCACCAATAACAAAGCGACCTGTTGGGTTAATGAAAAACTTAGTTGCACTTGTAATAAGTTCTGCAGGAAGTACCGGCTTAATGATTGTTTCCATCACAGCTTCTACTAAATCTTTTTGCGAAATGTCTTCGCTGTGCTGAGTAGAAAGTACAACAGCATCAATACCTACTGGCTTGCCGTTTTCGTATGCAAAAGTAACTTGAGATTTTGCATCTGGGCGTAACCAGTTAAGCTCGCCGCTTTTACGTACTTGCGCTTGGCGCTGTACTAAACGATGTGAGTAAGTAATTGGGGCAGGCATTAGTACTTCTGTTTCGTTACATGCGTAACCAAACATTAAGCCTTGGTCGCCAGCGCCTTGTTCTTCTGGGCTAGTACGGTCAACACCTTGGTTAATGTCTGGAGACTGTTTACCAATAGTGTTTAAAATAGCACATGAATCGGCATCAAAGCCCATGTCTGAATTTGTGTAGCCAATGTCACGAATTGTTTTACGTGTAATTTCTTCGATATCAACCCATGCGCTAGTAGTGATTTCACCACCAACCATAACCATACCGGTTTTCACGTAAGTTTCACACGCTACGCGAGCCTGAGAGTCTTGCTCTAGGATTGCATCAAGTACCGCATCAGAGATTTGATCGGCGATTTTATCCGGATGACCTTCAGAAACTGATTCAGAAGTAAATAAATGTTTTGCCATTGTATTTCTGCTCACAAATATTGCGCTTCACAAATGTCGGTATTAGCGCTAAAAAATTAAGGGGCGTATTTTATCGAAAACAAAACTAATTGCATAGTGTTTTTACGCCTAGACGTCTAAATAAAATTACTAATGTCGTTCTGGTCTCAAAAAAAATTCATAATGCTCCCTTTTCTGGGGTTTTTAATTGCACACCGCCCCCACATTAAGTAAGAATGGATGTATAGCAGTATCCAAGATATTTGGTTACATAAACGATTACATAAATACCCGCGCAAATACACATATAAGGTAGGAGAATTCATGCCATCTCGCAAAGAACTTGCAAATGCTATTCGCGTCTTGTCAATGGACGCAGTACAAAAGGCCAAATCTGGTCACCCTGGAGCCCCTATGGGCATGGCTGATATCGCAGAAGTATTATGGCGCGATTATCTAAAGCATAACCCAACAAATCCAGAGTGGGCTGACCGAGATCGATTTATATTATCGAACGGCCACGGTTCAATGCTTATATATTCTCTATTGCACCTAAGTGGTTATGATTTACCACTAGACGAAATTAAAAACTTCCGTCAAATGCATTCTAAAACACCAGGTCATCCAGAATATGGTTATGCACCAGGAATCGAAACTACTACGGGTCCATTAGGTCAAGGGATCACAAATGCCGTAGGTATGGCAATTGCCGAAAAAGCACTTGCTGCACAGTTTAACCGTGAAGGTCACGATATTGTTGATCACTTTACCTATGCATTTATGGGCGATGGCTGCCTTATGGAAGGTATTTCTCATGAAGCAGGTTCACTTGCAGGCACATTAGGTCTGGGTAAACTTGTTGCATTTTGGGATGACAACGGTATCTCTATCGATGGTGAAGTAGAAGGTTGGTTTACCGATGATACGCCAGCTCGCTTTAAAGCGTACGGTTGGCATGTAGTTAGTGGTGTTGATGGCCACGACAGCGACGCTGTAAGTGCTGCAATTGCAGAGGCTAAAAGCGTTACCGATAAGCCATCACTTATTTGTTGTAAAACAATTATTGGTTACGGTTCACCTAATAAGTCAGGTAGCCACGATTGTCATGGCGCACCACTAGGTGATGACGAAATTAAAGCATCTCGCGAATTTTTAGGTTGGACTGGCGATGCTTTCGAAATTCCTGATGATATTTACGCACAATGGGATAGCAAAGAAAAAGGTCAACAGCTTGAATCAAGCTGGGACGAAAAGTTTGCAGCATACGCAAAAGCATACCCAGAGCTTGCAGCTGAATACAAGCGTCGTATTAATAACGAGCTTCCTGGTGATTGGGCTGAAAAATCTCAAGCGTATATTGAGCAATTGCAAGCAAACCCTGCAAATCCTGCTTCTCGTAAAGCGTCACAAAATGCATTAAATGCATTTGGTCCGTTATTACCAGAATTTATGGGTGGCTCAGCCGATTTAGCTGGCTCAAACTTAACAATTTGGGATGGCTCTAAAGGTTTAACACGCGATGATGCAAGCGGTAACTACATTTACTACGGTGTACGTGAGTTTGGTATGTCGGCAATTATGAATGGTATTGCCCTTCATAAAGGCTTTATTCCTTACGGCGCTACGTTCTTAATGTTTGTTGAATATGCAAAAAATGCCGTTCGTATGGCTGCATTAATGAAGCAACCAAGCATTTTTGTATACACGCACGATTCAATTGGTTTAGGTGAAGATGGTCCAACTCACCAACCAGTAGAGCAAATTGCAAGCATGCGTTTAACGCCTAACTTATACAACTGGCGTCCATGTGACCAAGTTGAGTCGGCAATTGCATGGCAACAAGCTATTGAGCGTAAAGATGGTCCTACATCGTTAATCTTTACTCGCCAAGGTCTTGAGCAACAAGCGCGTGACGCACAGCAATTAAGTGACGTTAAAAAGGGTGGTTACATCCTTAGCTGTGACGGCAACCCAGAGATTATTTTCATTGCAACGGGTTCTGAAGTACAACTAGCACAAGATTCAGCAAGCGAACTACGCAGCCAAGGTAAAAAGGTACGTGTTGTGTCTATGCCATGTACTGATGCCTTTGAAGATCAAAGCGCAGCATACAAAGAAAGCGTATTACCGGCATCTGTTTCACGCCGCGTAGCAGTAGAAGCAGGTATTGCTGACTACTGGTACAAGTACGTTGGTCTAAACGGCGCAGTAGTAGGTATGACCACCTTTGGTGAGTCAGCACCAGCTAATGAGTTGTTTGAACACTTTGGTTTTACAGTGGCAAACATTGTAAGCAAAGCAAACGAGCTTTTTTAATCGCTTTTGATTAAACAAAGTAAGTAATTGAAAAACTCGCACATGTTGCGGGTTTTTTTATGCCCTTACATGAAGCAACTTCACCTTGGTCAATGCTGCTTTCCTTGCAAGAAAGTAAGCTATCAGGCAAGGTAGTGCGATAAAATTTATAAATAAAAATCTTAAATTAATAGCAGGAGCTAAAAATGCCAAAGTTCGATAACGTAAGTGTAGTAAAAAAAGCCAATGTATATTTTGACGGAAAAGTGTCAAGTCGTACCGTTATTTTAGGTGATGGCGAAGCGAAAACATTAGGTTTTATGCAACCAGGAGAGTTTGTTTTTGATACAAACCAAAAAGAATGCATGGAGCTTTTAGCTGGCCAATGGGATATTTTATTACCAGACGCAAGCGAGTGGAAAACATTTAACGCAGGTGAGTCGTTTAATGTTGACGCAAATGTAAGCTTTAAAGTAAAAGTATCTGATTTTGCTGACTACTGTTGTTCGTACACAGATTAATCAGTACAGCTAGACGTCTGAAAGCCCATGCACTATGGGCTTTGCATAAACTTTGCGCAACGCATGATTTAAATCACCAAAAACCGTAAATAAACCTCAAATATCTCTCTTTTTTCCTTGTGTTAATCTAAATAGCCCCCAATACTATTTATGAGGTAACAAATAAAAGGATACCCTATGAAAATTAATCTTTCTGGTCACCATGTTGAAGTTACTGACTCTATTAAAGAGCACATCAACGAAAAATTTTCAAAAATCGAGAGCCATTTTCCATCGCTTATTGCACTCGATATTATTTTGTCTAAAGAACATCATAAAATCCAAGCTGAAATTAGCACTAATTACGAAGGCACGCGCATATCGGTAAAAGGGGAAAACGAAGTTATGTACCCAGCCATTGCAAGCGCAGCTAAAAAACTCGATGCGGCACTAAAACATCGAAAAGGGCAGATAAAAGCAAACCTACACGAAAAGCCTGTAAGTACAACACCTGAAATCGCACACGAGATCATCCAAGAGATGGATCTTAAATAAAATTTAGTCACAAAGTATTGTAAAAAAGAGCCGTATGGCTCTTTTTTATTGCCTGTAATTTAGGTAAGTTATGCGTTCTTGCGGTTTATTAATTATAAAAATTGATAAAAAGAACACACAACACACATATTTTGAGAAATTAATGCACAAAACAAAAGCAGTATGGAAATCTCGACTAGGTGCGCTTGGTCCTGGGATCCTAATGGCAACGGCCGCTATTGGCGGATCTCACCTAGTTGCGTCTACACAGGCTGGAGCAATATTTGGCTGGCAACTATTTTGGTTAATCCTCGTTGTTAATGTTTTAAAATACCCGTTTTTTCGTTTTGGTATGGAATACACACTTGCCACTAAAAATAGCTTAGTAGAGGGCTATAAAAGCAAAGGACCGTTTTATTTTTACAGCTTTATTGGTTTAAACATTGTAGCCGCCGTAGTTAATACCGCCGGCGTATTACTACTTACCGCAAGCTTACTGCATTACGCCTTACCTATTGTTATTGAAGTAACCTTGCTTTGTTGGATGCTGCTGGGTGTATGTTTAGTTATATTGCTACTTGGACACTTTAAAGCGCTCGATAACGTTGCCAAAGGCATTATGGGGCTGCTTACGCTCGCTACTTTAATTGCTCTTGCTATAGCGTTTAATAACGGTCCAATGGCACCTGCTGATTATGTGGGTCCTTCACCTTACGAACTTGCAATGCTTAGCTTTATGGTGGCTTTAATGGGGTGGATGCCAGCGCCTATCGAAATATCTGCATTAAGTTCTTTATGGCTAAAAGAAAAGCAAGCGCAGCAAACAGTCACTAAAAGCCAAGGCCTGTTCGATTTTAACGTAGGTTACTGGCTTACAGCAGGCTTAGCACTGGTGTTTTTTAGCTTAGGTGTATTAGTGCAATACGGGCAAACCAGCAGCATAGAACTCGGTGGTGTCGCGTTTGCCAAGCAGCTTATCGATATGTACGCATTAACAATAGGCGAGTGGGCAAGACCGCTTGTATCAGCAATCGCTTTTTTATGTATGTTTGGCACCACACTCACCGTGCTTGATGGCTACGCCCGCACGCTTAATGAGTCTCATAAACTACTTGGCTTTAAGCAATCAAAACACAGCCTAAATATTTGGTTAATACTACAAGCACTTGCCGGTATGGCGGTTATTTTATTTTTTAAATCAGCCCTTGGCCCAATGCTTACGTTTGCAATGACACTTTCATTTGTTACAACGCCTGTATTTGCATGGCTTAACTTTAGCCTTGTACGCTCAGAGCCCGCCATTAAGCACAGCGTGTTACTGCGCAGCTTAACGTGGCTAGGCTTAGTGTATTTAATAGGCTTTGCAGTAGCATTTGTAGTGTGGAAACTAGCATTCTAAATATAGCCACTTACTTTAGGGTTTTAATTAAAGCTCTAAAGCTTAAAATTTAAATGAGGTATAAATGGATATTAGAACAGGCGATCTTTCAAACCCACACGTTATAAAGCTACTACAAGCACACCATAACGATATGCTAAAACACTCACCCGTTGAGAGCGTGCATGCACTTGATGTGAGCAAACTCACTCAGCCCGATATAACTTTTTATAGCTTATGGATTGATAATAATTTAGCGGGTGTTGGCGCTTTAAAAGCACTAAATGCGACCGAAGGCGAAATTAAATCAATGCGCACATCAAGCAGCTATTTACGCCAAGGCATAGCCGCTAAGTTACTCACGCATATTATTGAGCAATCAACTTTGCGAGGTTACAAAATTCTAAGCTTAGAAACAGGCACTGCAGAGGCGTTTTTACCCGCGCAAAAGCTTTATACTCAGTTTGGTTTTAAAGAATGCGAGCCGTTTGGTGATTATGAGCTAGACCCGTATAGTTTGTTTATGAGTAAAGCGCTTTAAGTTGTATGCGCTCATTATTTATAGCGAAACGAAAAGTCATGTTCAAAAGCAGATCATAAAAAGCAATTAAAAGAGTTTTTAGGGGGATGGAACAATGAGTAAACGTGATTTATTTTCAGAATTAACTACAGCGCTTGTTGATGCTAAAGCGCATTCACAAGATAAGCTTACATTGCGTACTCATACAGTAAATGATATCAACGACCTTGCTATCTCACCTGATGAAATAGTAAATATTCGAGAAATATCCAACATACATTAGCAAGAACGCTCGAAAATTGGGAACAAGGACGCAGCGCACCAAATGGGCAAGCGATAACACTGTTAAAGCTTGTACAACGTCACCCTGATACACTAAATCATATAGCTGAGTTGTAGGGTTTTATAAAACAAATCTAAGTATGTAATTCAGACTTTCTCTGAATTACATATTTCAAAAGGCAAAAAGAAAGACGCGATCTATTGCTTTCTTGTGGCGGCTGAGAGCGATAACCGGTCATTGAGGTTGGCTAAATATCGTCGTTAATTGATTGGTTAAACTGCTCTTTGCGCATATATTCATTAAAATGAGCGCTGCGCGCATATTGATTCATTTAACTTTACCTAAAAAATTTAGAAAACTTAGTGATAGTAATGCCTTAGGTAATTTGTTAAAAGTAGATAAATGAGCGTTAAGTCGGCAGAAATATGCGCGATGAGTGCACTATTAAATTGTTATAACCCTCTGTCATGTCGGAGTAATTTTGAGTAGATGTATTTTTAAAGATCAAACCTTAGGGCAGTATGATTTTGGCTTACAGCAAATTGAAATTAACAATAAGGGTAATGGTAAGTCCGTTGAAGATATTGAAAGAATAATCAACACAAAGAACCTCAATACTCTTAGTAATACTGAACTTGAGATATTTAAAACGTATAAACACGAATCTACTCATTTATTAGATGGGACTTCAACTCTGTGGGGGATGGAATACACCTGTAGAATGTATAATTGGTTTAATAACCCAACTGAAGCGTATTTAAAAGTAATCTCTTTAAATGATGCAGAGATTCAGATGCATTCCAAACTGCTACAAAACCCAAATACAGCTCAAAACTTTCTTAAATTAAAGTATTCACTTGAGCATGACGAACAGTGTGGCGTGTTTGTTCATATACATTATTTAAATGAATATGATGGCGTAATTCAGTCAACGCCAATCACAATGCTTTCTCTGCTTGAAGGGCATGCATACTCACAAGAGCAGTTAATATCATGTGATTTATATGAAGATGATTTAGTATCTTCAAATTTGTTAGTCGCGCAGGTTAATGAAGATATAAATTCTCTTAGTGGCAGTGAATACTCTTGCTTTCTTGCGTTGATAAATCAGCTGTTTCCTGAGTTGAAATTACGTCAAAAGCTATTGATAATGATCCTTATTTCAAGGTTTTCTCTAAATGCCCCTACCTTTTTTATTGGTTCATTCCCTGAATATATTTTAAGTCATATATTCTCTGGTGCGCCACAAGAGTTAATTAGCGCTTTGAAAATGGAAATGTCGAGAGGCATGCACCGTAGTACACTTTGCCTAGCTTTGCTGCTGTGTTTGGCAATGCATTCAGAAACGACTAAAAGGATCACTAATTCGACAACGTTAGAAGAAATGGAAGGAGTTTTATTAAAGATTTATCAAAGTAAAAATAAGTCGATTGAGGATGTTAAATCGTCGTTATTACTTCAATATAAGTTGGAGTTTGAATTGGTGTCAGAGCTTCTAAATGAAAAAGGAGCGTATTTAGCCAAAAAACTAGCAGATCAATTCAAAGATAAAAACTGGTATTTTGACGATTTAAACACTCTTGAACTTCCAGATTTTTTCTTATCGGACGGCGATAAAGCAGAGCCTAGTAAACGTATTGATTATGATATGGAAGCACATATGGATGATAAGCTTGAAAAGGTAGTTAATTTAGAAAGCGCCCTTAAAGGGCTAGGTGTGGCTAGACAGCATTTATATCCGAACGTTTACCATGACTGGTTAAATCGAATTAAATCAGGCGAGACTGGTACTGTATATTACCCCGAAGCATCAAACGGGTTATAACAAACCGTTACGAACGTCCGGAAATGGCACTGAGCTGTCATTGATATTAACTATCAACTCAGCTCTTTTATCGCTCTGCTTATCCCGTCTAAACTCAGCGCATACATGCGATTGTTCATTAACTCTTTTATAAAGCCAATCGATTGATAGTAAGGCCAGTGTTCAATGGGTTGTGGGTTGAGCCAGGCGACTTTATCAAAGTGATTTGTGACACGTTGTAACCATGCACTGCCAGGCTCTTCGTTGTAGTGTTCTACCGAGCCGCCCGCATAAGCTATTTCGTAAGGTCCCATAGTGGCGTCACCCACAAATATTACTTTATAGTCGCTGGTAAATTTATTAATCAGTGTCATGGTGTCAATCACGTTTGAATGGCGGCGTGCGTTGTCTTGCCAAACGTGCTCGTATAAACAGTTATGAAAGTAGTAAAACTCTAAATGTTTAAATTCGCTGTGGGCTGCGCTAAATAATTCTTCGCAAGTGTGAATGTAGTCATCCATTGAGCCGCCAATATCAAACAGCATGAGTACTTTTACTGCATTGTGGCGCTCGGGTGCCATTTTTACATCAAGCATGCCACCTTGCTTTGCGGTAGCGCGAATAGTCTCGTTTAAATCTAGCGTGTCGCTTGCGCCAGTGCGAGCAAATTTACGTAACTTTTTAAGGGCGAGTTTAATTGTGCGCGAGCCAATTTCTCTGTCGGTGTCGAGGTTTTTGTATTCTCGTTTATCCCACACTTTTACCGCTTGGCGGTTACAGTTGCCGTCTTGCCCAATACGTACGCCTTCGGGGTTATAGCCATAGGCACCAAAAGGTGATGTGCCGCCAGTGCCCACCCATTTATTGCCGCCTGCGTGGCGTTTTTGTTGCTCTTCTAAACGCTCTTTTAGGGTTTTCATAAGCTCGTCGAGTCCGCCCATAGCTTTAAGTTGGGCTTTTTCTTCATCGCTTAGGTTTTTTTCGAATTCTTTACGTAGCCAGTCTTCAGGTAAGTTGTGCTGTTGCTTTAAGCTCTCGAGCAAATCGAGGTCAGCAATACCACTAAAATAGTCGCTAAAGGCTTTGTCAAATCGGTCAAAGTGCGTTTCGTCTTTTACCATTATGGTGCGTGCTAAATGGTAAAAGGCGTCTACGTCGGCAAATATAACACCTTTTTTTAAGGCGTTAATTAAGTCGAGTAACTCGCGCAGGCTTACCGGTAAACGGTATTTAAGTAGCGTGAAAAAAAACTGTACTAACATATTAGGGCCTGTTTATCTTTCGAGGTTAAATTTGCAGCAGTGTGTTTGGTATTTAGGCAAAGCAGAGCCTATGTAGTGTGGTTATTCCCCATAAATAGGCGATAACACAGCATAAATACCAAACACGCGCTGCCTGAAGGTTCGTCCTAGGGACGATTAATTCTTTGTTGCTCGGCTTTTACTTAGCCCACTAGGCTACAAACCTCGCGCCACGATTAAATCGTCCCTAGTTAGAACAAATTTTAATCCTGAAAGGTCAACAGGCCCTAGCGACGGCTCATAAACGCGAGCTTTTCGATTAGGCTGATGTCTTGCTCATTTTTGAGTAATGCGCCAAACATGGGCATTAAACCGCCTTTTTTAGCTTTATCGTGCAGTGTTTTTGCGTCTATGTCTTCTGCCATTAGTAATTTAAGCCAGTCGAGTAATTCGCTGGTAGATGGTTTCTTTTTAAGGCCGTTTGCTTCGCGCAGGTTAAAAAATACCTCAAGTGCTTGGCGTACTAAATCCTGTTTAACGTTAGGGTAGTGTACGTCAATAATTTGCTGCATTTCATCGCTGCTAGGAAAATCAATATAATGAAAAAAGCAGCGGCGTAAAAATGCGTCCGGCAATTCTTTTTCATTATTGGAAGTGATGATCACAATAGGGCGCTCTTTTGCGACAATGCGCTCGTTAGTTTCATAAACATGAAACTCCATTTTATCAAGCTCAAGTAGTAAGTCGTTTGGGAACTCTATATCGGCTTTATCTATTTCATCAATGAGTAGTACTGGGCGTTTGCCGTTAAGCTCTGCATATGTAAATGCCTGCCAAAGCTTACCTTTAACGATGTAGTTGCCAATATTGTGTACACGTTCGTCACCTAATTGGCTGTCGCGCAGGCGCGAAACCGCGTCGTACTCGTATAAACCTTGCTGCGCTTTAGTGGTCGATTTTATGTGCCACTGAATAAGCGTGGTATCTAGGCTTTTAGCCAACTCCTCAGCCAGCATAGTTTTACCTGTGCCAGGTTCGCCTTTAATTAAAAGTGGTTTTTCGAGCATAATGGCAGCATTTACAGCTTGTTTAAGCGCGCTACTTGCTATGTAATTGTCAGTTGAATTAAATTGCACGGTGTACCCTTGTCTGGTCTGAGGAGTAAGTTATTTTGTTATAATGCCATAGTTAAACGGCAGGTCCAAGGTAGGCAAAACGCTGTATGACCTCACCTTCTTTTTCAACAGTTTCTAAAAACATACTAAGTGGGCGCGCCCACATACCAAATTCACCATATAGCGCTTGATAAATCACAAGCTGCTCCTCGGTTTCGCTATGGGTGGCAACATGAACAACTTTGTATTGCGGCCCTTTGTAGTGTTGGTATATGCCTGGTTTGAGTGAAAGTGGTTTTATTGCTGTAGTCATGTTTTGATCTCTTGTATAATTTGGCTTTGCACTTTTAATGCTAACTAATTTGCCGACACTATGAACTATATTTCTTTAGATGATTACAAAAAAGCGTGGGTTTTTCGCCACAAAGACATTCCTGTTTCAGACGAAGATGCTGCAAACATTAAACCAATGAGCCATGAACGCGCTGCTGTCCTTTGGACAACGATGGTGAGCCGTGAGTTTGATCACCCAGATTTTTTTGACGACACCGATTGGTGCGGACAAGATAAAAGCTTTAGCCAAGAAGTTAATTGGGAAGATGCGTGGGAAAATGGTGATGCGTTGCCACCAGAAGCTATTTTAACTTTTTTAGGTTGGGAAGCTAATACCACCGTTTATTTTTGTATGGCTCGCGATAATATTATTGAAACAACCTTTGATGTATTTAAACGCAATTGGCAAAACTTTATGTTTTTAGCTGATGGTAGTTTGTTAATTGGTAAAAAACGAAATACGGTTGTGCAATTTTTAGAGTCGGGTAATGCCAAGTTAGGTGAAAAACCTAGCGCTTAAATTAATACGCGGTGCTTAAAAAATGTTCGTTATTGTGTTATAAAACATTTACCTAAATATTTTTGAGTACAGCTATTGGTCGCTAAAAATCAGTCACTTGGTGCTCAGCAGCAAGTAGAAATTTGGCAAACTGATGCACAAAAAGTGTTGTATGCACAGTTGTGTAATGCATTTTATCAGCGTGAGGTTCAACGATTAGTTGCAGAGCCTAATGCTGATAAGCTACGCCGCCAATTAAAAAGTTTACCTTATTATGTTGAGCGAGCAGCTACTTTAGTTGCTAATAGTCGCTCTCCTTTTACGCTTGATGCGCAAAACGGCACATGGCTTGAAAAGCAAAAACCGACACCACCCGATGTTAATGATCAGGCTAATGAACTTTTTTATCAAAAGTATGCCAAAGTTGGGCTAATAGTACCGGTTTTACTCAAAGAGCACGACCAAACTCGTCTTAGAATAGACAGTATTGATCAAGTAAGCGACAATAAGTTGCATTGCAATGAGCTTGGTTGGTTTGACTTTTTTGG
This sequence comes from Pseudoalteromonas sp. SWXJZ94C, assembly GCF_015864385.1. NCBI lineage: Bacteria > Pseudomonadati > Pseudomonadota > Gammaproteobacteria > Alteromonadales > Pseudoalteromonadaceae > Pseudoalteromonas > Pseudoalteromonas sp. SWXJZ94C. The sequence goes on along the minus strand of NZ_JADYXF010000016.1, from coordinate 54,936 downwards.
CAATGGGTTAGATCAAAAAAATGTGCAATTAATTAAGCCTAATAAAGTGAGCCTAGCAGCTGCGTGTTGTGGGCATCAGTGGCAATTTTCAAAGCGTTGTATACCGCGAGTTTTATCGCTACGAGAAATGCTATTAGCTGGCAATATAAACTGGCGTAATATAAAACGTCCTTTAGCCTAATTGTTTGGTTGTGGTAATTATAAATTTAAAATAAGGAGTGTTAAATGCGATATTTTCAGGCTGGCCTACTTTGCTTAGCACTGTTTGTGCAGTATAGATTATGGTTTGGTCACAATGGCGTACAAGACTACACACGACTAAAAAGTGCTGTAGCGTCGCATCAACAAACTAATGAAAAGCTTATTAAACGAAATAAAGTATTAACTGCTGATATTGAAGATTTAAAAGTTGGCAAAGAAGGTATTGAAGAGCGTGCACGTAACGAGCTAGGAATGATTAAACCGGACGAAACATTTATTCGTGTTTTACCGGGCAAACAATATGGCAAATAAACAGACCATTGCTGCAATTGTACCCGCAGCGGGTGTTGGCAGTAGAATGCAACACAATGCCCCTAAGCAATATATACAATTAGCCGGTAAAACCATTTTAGAACATACCTTAGCTAAACTTTCTCAATTACCTCAGTTAAACACTATTGTTGTTGCTGTTAGTGACAGCGACCCATATTTTGAAGCGCTTTCTTTTACTGATACACGTATTGTTCGTGCCCGTGGCGGTAAAGAGCGTGCTGATTCAGTTCTCAATAGTTTACTTTTTTTAGCACCTAATCCACCAACATGGGTATTGGTGCATGATGCTGCGCGCCCATTAGTTAATATTACTGATATAGAGCGATTAATTAATGAATGTATAAGTGTTGATGAGGGCGGTATTTTAGCTAGCAAAGTAAAAGACACTATAAAACGTGGTGACACTCATATAGATCAAACCGTGCCACGAGATGATTTATGGCAAGCACTTACCCCGCAATTATTTAAATATGACGAGCTTAAAAATGCACTGCAAAGCGCATTATCAAGTGGTGCAACTATTACTGATGAAGCAAGCGCAATAGAGTGGGCAGGTAAACCAGTAAAGCTTGTAGCAGGTCGCAGCGATAATATTAAAATAACCACGCCAGAGGATTTAGACTTGGCTGGGTTTTTATTACATAAACAACAAAACGAGAGTGCATTATGATACGAATTGGTCATGGTTTTGACGTACATAAATTTGGCGGCGAAGGTCCGTTAACTATTTGTGGTGAAAAAATAGATTATCCACAAGGCTTTTTAGCGCACTCAGATGGCGATGTCGCTATTCATGCATTATGTGATGCTATTTTAGGCTCGCTAGCTATGGGCGATATTGGTAAGCACTTTCCAGATACGGCAAGCGAGTATGAAAACATCGACAGTCGTATTTTACTTCGCCATGTTGTGAGCTTAGCTAAAGAGCAAGGTTATGTACTTGGTAATGGCGATGTAACTATTGTTGCTCAAGCACCAAAAATGCTGCCACACATTCAAGCTATGCGCGCTAATTTAGCCTGCGATTTAAATTGTGACCTTTCGCAAATTAACGTTAAAGCAACTACAACCGAAAAGCTAGGCTTTGAAGGGCGTAAAGAAGGTATTTCGAGCCATGCAGTGGTTATTATGAATAAAGAGCTTGCGAGTACAAAAAACGCATGAGCAATTTAAATTATTTATACGGTGCACCGCTTTCTAAAGCAGATTTTAAAACCACTGCCGAAGATTTTATGGTTGATGAAGACCTTGGTATAGAATTTACCGGCAGCGGCGAACACGTGTGTTTGCAGGTAGTTAAAAAGGGCGAAAACACGCAATATGTTGCAAAGCTAATTGCCCAGCGTGCAGGTGTTTCACCGCGAGACGTAAGTTACGCAGGCATGAAAGATCGCCACGGTGTTTGCTCGCAGTGGTTTAGCGTAAAAGTACCGATTAAAAAGCCTATCGATTTTAGCGATTTAAATAGTGAGAGTATTTTTATTGTGTCGCAACAGCGCCACGACCGTAAATTACGTACGGGTTGCCACAAAGGTAATAAATTTACTATTACGCTTCGTAACGTGACCGAGCCGCTTGATATTTTATGCCGTATTAACGCAGTACGCGCAGGTGTACCTAATTATTTTGGTGAGCAGCGTTTTGGACATGGCGGTCATAACTTAGTAATGGCTGAGAAAATGTTTGCCGGTGAGCGTATTCGCGATAAAAAGCTGCGCGGTATTATTATTTCAGCGGCGCGCTCGCATGTATTTAATCAAATAGTAAATTTACGTGTAGCCGAACATGGTTTAGCTAAAACGATGCACCGTGAAGTGTTTATGCTTAGCGGCAGTAATGCATTTTTTGAAGATGCTATTAACGATGAAAACATAGAGCGATTAGCGTCTGGCGATATTATGATGTCGGCACCTATGGTTGGTAAAAGTGAAAAAGGCTTAACCGAACAAGAAAAAATATGGCTCGAACCTTATCAAACATGGTGTGATGGCTTAGGTGAGTTAGGTCTTAAAAATGAGCGAAGAATGCTGCGTTTAATTCCTCAGAACTTAACGGTTGAGACCATAGATGAAACTAGTTTAAAACTGAGTTTTGGTTTGCCTAAAGGGTGCTTTGCAACCGCATTATTACGTGAGCTGGTGGATTATAAAGATGCTAGCCCTCGAGAGCGAAAAGAAAAGGATGATGGCATAAATGAAGATACTGTTAAGTAACGATGATGGCGTAAACGCTAAAGGTATTGCCGTTTTATACCAAGCATTGATACAAATTGCAGAAGTGACTTTGGTTGCGCCTGATCGTAATTGTAGTGGCGCAAGTAATTCTTTAACGTTAATGAACCCGCTGCGAGCTACAAAACTCGAAAATGGTTTTATGTCTGTTAATGGCACGCCTACAGATTGCGTACATTTAGGTGTAAATCAGTTGGTTGATGAAAAACCAGACCTAGTTGTTGCGGGTATTAATCATGGCGCTAATTTGGGCGATGATACACTTTATTCTGGCACCGTTGCCGCTGCGACTGAAGGACGCCATTTGGGCTTACCTGCAATTGCGGTATCACTTTGCTCACATAAAGGTGAGCACTTTGAAACAGCTGCAGCTGTTACGGTAAACATTATTAAAGGATTGGCTTCGCATCCGCTTCCTAAAGATCAAATCATAAATATTAATGTGCCCGATATTCCATTAAGTGAATTAAAAGGGGTGCAAGTAACACGTTTAGGCGCTCGTCATAAAGCCGAAACCATGACTAAGCAAACCGATCCGTGGGGTCGTGATATTTATTGGTATGGATCGCTAGGTACAGAAAGCGATGCAGGTGAGGGTACTGACTTTTATGCAATCAATAATGGTTATGCATCGGTTACCCCATTAAGCGTTGATATGACTGCTAAAGACAGTTTAAAAGCGGTGGGAGACTGGCTTGCCGATTTGGAGATAAATCGTGCTCGCTAATTATACCCGCAGTGCTAAAGCGTTATCTGATTTACTAAAGCGCGAAGGCGTTGAAGATACTCAAGTGCTCGGTGCTATTGCTGATATTCCGCGTCATGTTTTTGTAGACGATGTGCTAAAACACAAAGCTTATGAAAATACAGCTCTACCTATAGGGCAAGGACAAACCATTTCTCAACCTTATATTGTCGCCCGTATGACCGAGCTATTACGCCTTGCTGGTGTACGCGATAAAGTCCTTGAGATTGGTACTGGCTCTGGATATCAAACAGCGATATTAGCTAAAACTTTTTCTAAAGTTTATTCGGTGGAGCGTATTAAAGCACTCCAATGGCAGGCTAAGCGAAGGTTACAAAAACTCGATTTATACAATGTAGCCATGAAGCATGGTGATGGTTGGCAAGGCTGGCAATCACAAGCTCCATTTGATGGCATAATAGTGACTGCTGCGGCCTCTAAGCTTCCACAAGATTTACTTGCTCAGCTTGCTGATGGTGGCGTGCTATTAGCACCAATAGGCGAGATTGATCAAAAATTAATAATGGTTATTCGCAAAGGCGATAATTATAAAGAGCATATTATTGCACCAGTAAGGTTTGTACCATTGGTACCTGGTGATATTGAATAGGAATTCATTTTGAAGTTGTTTACTAAGTTATACGATATGGCCCTTGTATGGGCAAAACACCGTCATGCGGAGCGTTATTTAGCTGCAATGAGCTTTGCTGAGTCAGTTTTTTTTCCGATACCGCCCGATGTAATGCTGGCGCCTATGTCGCTTGCGCAACCTAAAAAAGCATGGCGTTTTGCCAGCTTTGCCACTGTAGCGTCTGTTGTTGGGGGGATAGTTGGTTATTTACTCGGCTTTTGGCTATTTGAACCTGTTGTAGAGCCGCTTATTGCACAAATGCATTGGCAGGAAAAGTTTGATATCGCATTAAATTGGTTTAAAGATTATGGTGTTTGGGTGGTGTTTTTAGCTGGTTTTTCACCGATCCCTTATAAAGTATTCACGATTGGTGCAGGCGTTTTACAAATGGCGTTTTTGCCTTTTTTAATAGCATCAGCTATTGGGCGTGGTGCACGGTTCTTTTTAGTTTCAGCCTTAATGAAATGGGGTGGAGCAAAAATGGAGAAAAAATTACGTCAGTATATTGAAATACTTGGCTGGGGATTAGTTGCATTAATTGTCGTTGCATACTTTTTATTGCGTTAAGCTTTATAAAAACAACTTTATTAACAAAAGGCGCTAAGTACGATGAATAAACAATTAAGGTGTTATGTTGCTTTATTTATTAGTATTTTTCTCTTTGCTTGCTCGTCTCGTCACGTTCCTGCACCTGTCAGTAGCCTAAATAATAATGTTAATGAGTTTAAACATAAAATTAACATAACAGGCAGCCATTATAAAGTGCAAAAAGGCGATACTTTATATTCAATTGCCTTTAGTGCGGGTCAAGATTTTAGACTTCTTGCAAAAAATAACGAAATACCAGTACCTTATACAATATTTCCAGGACAGAGTATATCTCTACTAGCCCAGACTAAAAAAATAAAAAGGGATGAAAAATATACGAATTCGAGTAAAAAGTCTATAAAAAACAAACAAAAAAATAACATAAAATTAAAGAAAGAGCTTGATCCTCCAAAAAAACGAGAGTATGTTCAGAAACAAGCCAGTAACAAAGTTAGTAATACAGAGCATTTGTCGAGCAGTAAGGTAAAGTGGTTTTGGCCTGCAAAGGGTAAAATTACTAAACGCTTTTCTAATAAGGAAAACGGGTACAAAGGCTTGCAGATTACTAATAAAAAAGGGGCTTCCGTCTTAGCCGCAGCACAAGGAACGGTGGTGTATGCGGGTAATGCTCTTCGTGGTTATGGTAGTTTAATAATATTGAAACATAATGATGATTACCTAAGTGCTTACGCACATAACTCGAAATTACTTGTTAAAGAAAAGCAGGAAGTTAAGGTAGGACAAAAAATAGCAGAAATAGGTAACTCTGAATCTTTGGTCACGGCACTTCGTTTTGAAATACGCTACCGAGGAAAAGCTGTTAATCCTGCTAAATACCTACCCTAGCTAGGAATCGATAATTGCTCGGGAGAGGGCCTATGGCTAGCGCAGCAAAACTTAATAAAAACATCATGAATGAAGATAAGTTCGATGATACCGCCATTGAAGAAGCTACACCGTTACTTGAAAAAGTAGATGACGAAGATATATTTGCCAAAGACGAAGTCACTAAAAATTTAGATGCGACCCAACTTTATCTTGGCGAAATTGGTTTTTCTCCATTATTAAGTGCAGAAGAAGAAGTGTTTTTTGCTCGTAAATCTCTAAAAGGTTGCGAAGCATCACGCAAACGAATGATTGAGAGCAACTTACGTTTAGTTGTTAAAATTGCACGACGTTACAACAATCGTGGACTCGCTCTACTTGATTTAATTGAAGAAGGTAACCTTGGTTTAATCCGTGCGGTTGAAAAGTTTGACCCAGAGCGCGGCTTTAGGTTTTCTACTTACGCCACATGGTGGATACGTCAGACAATTGAACGTGCCATTATGAATCAAACTCGTACTATTCGCTTACCTATTCATGTTGTTAAAGAGCTTAACGTTTATTTGCGAACAGCTCGTGAGCTGACTCAAAAACTCGATCATGAACCAACTGCTGAAGAAATTGCAGCTAGTCTAGACAGACCCGTTGAAGATGTGACAAAAATGCTGCGTCTTAACGAAAGAATAGCATCTGTAGATATGCCTATTGGTGGTGAAAACGACAGTGTACTGCTTGATATCATCCCAGATGAAAAGAGTGCGGGCCCTGAAGGCGAAGTGCAAAACAATGATATCAACAAACACATTGTAGATTGGTTAGGTGAGTTAAATCCTAAGCAGCGCGAAGTGTTAGCACGCCGATTTGGATTACTTGGCTATGAGCCATCAACACTTGAAGATGTAGGACGTGAAATCGGTTTAACTCGTGAGCGTGTAAGACAAATTCAAGTTGAAGCATTACGTCGTTTAAAAGACATTTTGCAGCAAGAAGGTTTAAGTACAGATAGCTTATTTAACCAGTTTTAATAACTGTGCAAATTACTTAATAGACTATGTGTGTTAAAAAGCCGAAGAATTTATTCTTCGGCTTTTTTTATGCTTAAATACCAACCTGCATAAATATTTGAACAATTTAACGAATTAAATAAATCCTATATATAAGTAGATTGGTATAAATAAAGCAAATTTAAAGCAGTGCTTTTAACTTATATAACAAATCGTGCGCTTGGCGTGGCGATAAATTATCAGGGTCGATAGCGCTTAACTGCTCTTCTACTTCTGAAGGTGTACTTTGTGCAGCTTCGTTATTAAAGGTAAATGCTTGTTGCTCTGTATTTGGTGCAGTAACGCTTTGATGATTTTCGAGTAACTTAAGTTTTTGTTTCGCTTGTGCAATAACAGCTTTTGGCACACCCGCAAGAGCAGCTACCTGCAAGCCAAAGCTTTTACTTGCTGCGCCATCAAGTACTGTGTGCATAAAGGCGATTGTATCGTTATGTTCTATTGCATCAAGATGTACATTTACAAGACCAGTGGTTTGCTCTGCAAGCTCTGTTAACTCAAAGTAGTGTGTAGCAAACAATGTTTTAGCTGATATTTTTGACGCTAAATGATCGGCTGTTGCATATGCAAGCGAGAGCCCATCGTAGGTACTTGTACCGCGACCAATTTCATCCATTAATACCAAAGACTGCGCTGTGGCATTATTTAAAATAGTCGCTGTTTCGGTCATTTCTACCATGAAGGTTGAACGACCTGATGCTAAATCATCACTTGCACCTATACGTGTAAATATGCGATCAATATTACCTATTTTAGCGCTGTCTGCAGGTACGTAACTGCCAATGTGAGCCATTAGTACAATAAGTGCTGTTTGGCGCATATAAGTTGATTTACCACCCATATTTGGACCCGTAATAATGAGCATTTTACGCTGGCTGTTTAACTCAACAGGGTTGGCAATAAACGGTTCTTTCATTACTTGTTCAACAACGGGGTGACGACCTTGCTTAATGCTTATATTGTCGTTATCGCACAGTTCTGGTTTTGCATAATTTAATGCAAATGCACGCTCAGCTAAATTGTTTAACACGTCTAAGTCAGCTAATGCTGCTGCCATCATTTGCAGCTGTTCAATATGTGGAGCAATAAATCTAAACAACTCTTCGTATAGTTGCTTTTCAAGTGCAAGTGCTTTTGATTGGCTGCCAAGTACTTTATCTTCGTGCTCTTTAAGCTCAGGAATAATATAACGTTCGTTATTTTTAAGCGTTTGGCGACGAATATAGTCGGCTGGCACTAAGTGGGCATTGGCGCGGCTTACTTCAATAAAAAAGCCATGTACGCGGTTATAACCAATTTTAAGCGTACTAATACCTGTGCGTTCGCGTTCACGTAACTCTAGTTGATCAAGTACATCGGTTGCACCTTTACTTAAGTTACGCCATTCATCAAGCTCACTGTTGTAACCTGGGGCAATAACGCCACCGTCACGAATTAGTACTGGTGGATTTTCTATAACCGCACGTTCTAATAATTCTTGTAAATCAGGGAGCTCAGGCGAGTGCTTGATAATACCCGTAATACGAGGATCGTTAGCATCACCTAACAAAGTGTGTAGTGGCGCAAGTGCTTGTAATGCACTGCGAAGGCGAGTTAAATCGCGCGGGCGAGCTGTGCATAAAGCTAGGCGTGCAATAACTCGCTCTACATCACCAATCTCTTTTAATGATTCGTGTAATTCACCGCACAGCTGTACATCTAAAATAGCGCTAATTGCATTTAAGCGTGAATTTAGCTCGTCTTTATTACGTACAGGTGTATGAATACGGCGCTTAAGTAAACGAGAGCCCATAGGTGTTGCTGTTTTATCAAGCACTTGGGCAAGTGTGTTTTCAAAACCACCTGATAGATTAACGGTAAGTTCTAAATTTTTACGGGTTGCGGCATCTAAAATAACAGCGTGTTCGTTGTGCTCAAGTGTAATTGCACGAATATGTGGTAATGCAATACGTTGTGTATCTTTTACGTACTGCATTAGGCAACCTGCAGCAACAAGCGCACTATGGGCTTTATCGACCCCAAAACCAACTAAATCTTTAGTGCCAAATTGCTCACATAATAAGTGTTGCGCGGTGTCTAAATCGAACTCCCACTCAGGGCGGCGGCGAGCGCCTTTTATATGTTCAATTAGATGAAAATTTTCAAAGCTTTCGCTATACAGAAGTTCTGCCGGAGCTAAGCGCTGAATAGTTGAGCTAAAGGCTTCGTCGGTGTTAACCTCTACAACGTTAAAACGACCAGAGTTAATATCGAGGTACGCAATACCGTATAGACCTTTTTTACTTTGCCAAACGCTGGTAAGTAGATTGTCTTGTCGTTCTTGTAGCAAGGCTTCATCTGAAATAGTACCTGGCGTTACAATACGAACAACTTTACGATCGACAGGACCTTTACTAGTTGCAGGGTCACCAACTTGTTCACAAATAGCAACTGATTCACCCATTTGAACTAAGCGTGCTAAGTAGTTTTCTACCGCATGATAAGGCACGCCAGCCATAGGGATAGGATCGCCGCCAGCTTTACCGCGATGAGTTTGCGAAATATCGAGTAGTTGAGCGGCGCGTTTTGCGTCGTCAAAAAAGAGTTCGTAAAAATCGCCCATACGATAAAACAATAAAATATCGCGATGCTCTGATTTTATTTTTAGATACTGCTGCATCATAGGGGTTTGTTGTTTTATAGTGTGTGGTGCATAAAGATCAAACGACATGTATTTACCCAAAGGCTGAATATGGAATTACATCAAGAGATTAAAACACTTGCTGCGCAATTAGGCGCTATTTTAACGGATAAATGCTTATGGATCACTAGTGCTGAATCATGTACTGGTGGCGGAGTGAGTTATGCACTTACAGATACGCCCGGAAGCTCTGCTTATATTGACCGCGCATTTGTAACTTACAGCAACCAAGCAAAGCAAGACTTACTAAATGTAAGTGCCAGTACATTAGCGCAATTTGGTGCTGTGAGCGAGCAGACAGTACGTGAAATGGCACTAGGTGCAATTAAGGCAACAAACGCAAATATATCTATAGCTGTATCGGGTATTGCAGGACCTGGCGGGGCAACTGAAGGTAAACCAGTGGGACTTGTGTGGTTTGGCATACAAATTAATGACAAAGTACTGACCTATAAACAAATATTTACCGGCGACAGGGCTCAAGTAAGGCTGCAAGCTATTGTATTTGCATTAAAAAGTGTAATAAATGAGATAAAATAATAAAATTAGCTTGATACTGTGATTTCATACAGTATACTTGTTTGCATTAGCCGGATTTGGAGAACAAAATGAACGATAACAAACAAAAAGCGTTGGACGCAGCACTATCACAAATTGAACGTCAATTTGGTAAAGGCTCAATTATGAAATTGGGTGATAACAAAGCGTTAAACATTGAATCTGTATCTACAGGCTCATTAGGTATTGATATTGCTTTAGGCATAGGTGGTTTACCTATGGGACGTATTGTTGAAGTATACGGACCTGAGTCATCTGGTAAAACAACGCTTACTTTACAAGTTATCGCAGAAGCACAAAAAGAAGGCAAAACATGTGCCTTTATTGATGCTGAGCATGCTCTAGATCCAGTATATGCCCAAAAATTGGGTGTAAATATAGATGAATTATTTGTATCTCAACCAGATACCGGTGAGCAAGCACTAGAAATTTGTGACATGTTAGTACGCTCAAGCGCAGTAGATGTTGTTGTAATTGACTCGGTTGCTGCACTAACACCAAAAGCTGAAATTGAAGGCGACATGGGCGACTCGCACATGGGCTTACAAGCCCGTTTAATGTCGCAAGCATTACGTAAGCTTACTGGTAACATTAAACGCTCTAACACGTTATGTATTTTCATTAACCAAATCCGCATGAAAATTGGTGTTATGTTTGGTAACCCAGAAACAACAACGGGGGGTAATGCACTTAAGTTTTACGCATCGGTACGTATTGATATTCGTCGTATTGGTTCTGTTAAAGAAGGCGATGAAGTTGTTGGTAACGAAACTCGCGTTAAAATTGTTAAAAACAAAGTAGCGCCGCCGTTTAAACAAGCTGAATTTATCATCATGTATGGTGAAGGTATTTCTAAGCAAGGCGAGCTAATTGACCTAGGCGTTAAGCATAAAATTGTTGAAAAAGCAGGTGCTTGGTATAGCTACTGTGGCAACAAGGTTGGTCAAGGTAAATCTAACTCAATTAAGTTTTTGAAAGAAAACCCAGAAATTGCAGATGAGATTGAAGGCAAGTTACGCGAAATGCTTTTATTAAAAGCAACTATTGAACCAGATGATGGTGAAGATAAGTTAGGCGATGACGCTGATCTTTAACAGCCTCAAAATGAGTTTTTAAGCTTGATTTGACCCGAGCTTTAAAAAGCGTTAATCAGTAATGATTAGCGTTTTTTTGTTATTAAAAACTTAAAGTAGATAACCTGAGCTCTGGATAATAAATCTATCTCGAGCAGCTATTTTCAGCGCTAACTGCGTTGAATTTACTTGCAATAGGCCAGCTATTGACGCGTAAATTCGCCTTGTTTCCACTGAAAATCTCTGGCTAGAGAAAATAAATTTAAATACCACTATGATTCAATACGTTAGTAAATCTCTTAACCAGAGTTCAGGTTAGATAAAATAAAAACGACACATTAAAAATGTGTCGTTTTTTAATTTAACCTATAAAAATCTACGGTTACATCGCGCATGAGTAGGCACTGTATTAGTAATTACTATACTAAATGAAGAGCAGAGCGATCATACGCTATACGTTTTAATCAGATAAAAGCATTCTTTAGGGCGTGTTGATCTTTGTGGATTAAAATTTGTTCAATCTAGGGGCGGTTAAATCGCGGCGTGAGATTTGTAACCTAGTGGACTAAGTAAAAATCGAGCAAAGCTTCCGCGTCCTGCTCACGCCCCTTACCTACATCCATGTAGGCAACAAAGAGTTAATCGTCCCTAGAAAGAACCCAAATGGCAGCGCATGTTTGATATTTATGCTGCGTTATCGGCTATTTATGAGGAATAACCACACTATATAGGCTCTGCCTTGCCTAAAAACCAAACATGTTGCTGAAAATTTAACCACCAAAGATAAACACGCCCTAATAGTTAAAGAATGCGACCTAATTAAAATAGAACTTTAAAAGCGATAAGTTAAGCTAACTTTACCGCTAATAGGAGAGCCATAAAAACCAACATTGGCTAAGCTAGTAATATGTTTTTCATCTGTAATGTTATCAATGTTAGCTTGAATTGATAAGTCTTCGCTAGCATCCCATCGAGCAAATGCGTTCATAAGTAAATAAGAATCCTGCTTAACATTGCTGGCTATATTTTCTGTTTTTGATTGCCATTTACCGGCTAAACCAAACTGAAACTCAGGTAGCTGAGGCAGCGTATAATCTAATGAAAAATTAACAACATTTTCAGGTTCCCATTCATGAGAACTGTCGCCTGCGTCATCATTTATATCTAAGTATGTATATGCAAATACAGCATTTAGATCATCAGTTATGTGTCCGGTTAATTCTAATTCAAAGCCTTGGGTATCTTGATCAGCTCCTTTATAGTAAGTAAATCCAGATGCGTTTAGCCCTGCATAAGTTGCAATATTATCTTGTTTTGCACTAAATACGGCAAAGGTTGCAAGTAGTTGATCATCAAACCATTGAGTTTTCACTCCAACTTCGTAATTAACACCTTTACTTGGATCTAAAAATTTACCATCGTAATCGTATTGCTCTTGTGGCTGATAAATATCGGAATAGCTTACATATACATTAACATCATCATTAATTGCATACGTTGTTGCAAGGTAAGGGCTTACCTCACTTTCATCATTATCTATATCAACGCCTTGGCTAAAGCCTGTGCGCTCATAATCGATAGCGTTAAATCCCGCAATAACAAATAAGTCACTTGTTAGGTTTAATTTAGTAGAACCAAAAAAACGCTTCAAAGTAACATCAATATCAGCATACTTAGTTCGTTCACCCCAAATAGGCTCAGCAATCGCATCTAATGCGTATGGAAAAGCAGGCGCTAAACCATAAGCTTCAGTTGTTGCTGCATCGTAAGAGTTAGTAAAAGAGTAAGATGTACTTTGTGAAATACTACCACCAAGCATTAACTCATGCTCTTGGCCAAACAAGCTGTACTCACCTTTAGCTGTTATATCAAATAAATCAGCTGAGAATTCTGTATCATATCGTCCAGGAATACTGACTAAACCTAAATTAGTTTCACTATCAAACATTCCATAAGCGTCATAAAGGTAAAGTAATTTACTTTGATCTTCTGAGTCTTGGTAATTATAAGTTGTTTTAATTTCCCAGTTATTATCGAATACATAAGTATATTCAATAAAAGCTGTGGTATTAAGAGTATCCCATTTAGTCCACTCTTGGGTTGTACTTGTACTTACATCCCATTCTGCTTGTGTGCCATCGGCATATGAAAGTGGTAATCCTCCCCACATGGTTCCATCTGTATTCGCATCTTGATGTGAAGCACCAAATGAAAGTGTTGAATTACCAGTAAGTTGTCCATCAACTACAGCAGAGAAGTAAGTACGATCGTTTTCTAAACCATCAAGGTATGAATCAGAACCTTCTGCAGCACCAACAACACGTGCAGCCCAACTACCAGAATCTGTTAACAAAAATGAATAATCAGCTTGTAAGCGCTTTAAACCATAAGTACCTACAGAAATACCTACTTCACCTTCATTCTCATTTGTTGGGCGTTTTCGAACATAATTAATAGTACCAGCTGCATTACCAACGCCTGTTAATTGCCCATTTGCACCACGAATAACTTCTATTTTTTCATAACCGTAGCTTTCCATAGCACCAGTAACAAGACCCCAGTTATTAGGTAGACCAACACCATCAACTTGAGTACTTTTAATATCAAAACCACGAGACGTGTATCGTGTGCGGTTAGTTTCACCTTGTTCTACAGTAATACCCGTGGCCATTTTCAATGCGTCATTAATACTATTTGCTGCAAAGTTTTGAAGTTGCTCTGCGCCAATTACACTAATAGATTGTGGTGTTTCGTTAAGCTCCATAGTTAAACCGGTAGCACCTTGGCTAACTCGATCTTGACGTACACCTACTATTAATATTTCTTCCATTTGTTCATTGTTATTTTCAACTATATTTTTAGTTGATGTTTCTTGTGCTTGAGCTGAAAAACCCATGGCTAAAACTAATGAAGAAAGTGCAAAAGTGCGATTGAGTTTCATGTTTTCCCTTAATTAATATTTAATATTATTTGAGTTTATTTAAATAATAGCCATATTCTACTATTTAGAATTAACAAACTCAAACAAAAACTATTATCATTTACAAGCGTATTTGCATCTAACTAATGGGGATAGAATAATCTGTTAATAGTATTATTCGATATTGTTTATAAAGTGGGCTATGGGTTGCTGGGCTTTATTTGAATTTTTTATGGTGTTGGCGATGCATTACTATTTTTAATTTTCTTTTAATTTTTCTGTAAATAGACAATTAGACAAGATTAGAGACTTAGATTAAATAAGTATAAAATTTTAGGGTACGGTAAGATTTTTCAATAGACTTGAATGAAGTGTATAACTCAATTTAAATTGTATTTATTTGCAATTTAGCTTTATCGCTATTACTCATAATCATGCTGTTTTATAGGATTTTAGCGACGTACAATAAATTTATAGGTATAAAATTAAGATCTTTATTAAGCGAATAGAAAAATTTAAATAGAGTTATAAAAAAAGCGACCGAGGTCGCTTAAGGAAGTAATTAGATTTTTAGCTAATTAAAAAGAGTATTTAACAGAGAATTGTAAACGGTCTAAGTCGCCATCAACGCCACTTTCAGTTTCACGCTCAGCATGTTTTAGTTCAGCGCCAAACGTTAAACGTTTAACTGGAGAATATAAAATGTTGGCACTGTAGCTTTGGCTCGATTCAGTCGGATCGCCAGAAATTGAAAGTAAATCAGTGTTGTTGTCAGCAGAGAAGAACGAGTATAGGAACGTTGAGCGCCATTTACTTGTCCATTTATGTTGGTAAGCGACAAAACCAGATGTAGAGTCGATTGCATCTAAGTCATCGCCATTAAGTACCGCACCATGTGCCACATTTAAACCTACGTAACGACCTAAGCCTTTACCTTGGGTAAGCATAAATTTAATGTTGTCTTCGCCAACGTTTACTTTACCTGATGCACTCACACCGAACGATGTTTCGTCAGCATCAATTCCGCCTACTTTATAAGTAAGTTGACGAGCTAGTGCTGCAACAACAATGTTACCCCAATCAGCTTTATGTGTGTAACGTGCTGTAAAATCAGGTAGTGATGCATCATCAGTCGCAACACGTGTTCCGCCAGCAGTCGTTATTGTGCTTTCTGGGTTTTCTAATGAGAAAGACCATGCGCCTGTAGTATATTTAATTTGAGATTGGCGAATAAATACAGTGCCTTCAGCTGGACCTACAAAATCAAGTGTTTCAGCAAGCGCACCTACATTTTGAAAATTTGACCATGTTTGACCAAATAACCAGCCATCGTATGTTACATAGGCGTGGCGAATACGCGGTGCATATGAATTTGAAACACGTTCGTTACCGCCTGCAGCAGAAGCTAAAAAATCAATCTCAATTTTAGTATTAACGGTTTTACCATTATCCATTACTGTGGCTGTACCAAAGTTAAAGCGAGATTCACGTGCATGCATATCAAATACAGCATCAGAGCTGTTATCGTCGCCAACAGTTAGTGTGCTTGGCACATAAAAATCACGACCTACGTTTGAACCATCAGGAGCACCTGCTGAATAATCACTCCACATAGAGTCGAGTTTAATATATCCACCGTAAGTGAATTCTGTATCACCAATTTTAGCTGCTGTGGCTGCATATGCTGTGCTTGAAAGAGCACAAATAACAGCGCTTGCTGCAAGTGTTTTTAACGGGGTAAATTTCATTGTGGTGTCCTTTATTTAGGCTACTTGTTGTTTGTTACTTTTTTATTCGTATATTTGTGTTGCTTGCTACGAGCATTATTTACGAATAAATAGAAGCTTACTGATTTTTATTGCTCAATATACATTTTGTTTTCATTAGTTAAATAAAACAATTAGATATTACTAATATAAAATAATTAACTTATGCAGTAGGAATACTGTTAAATATGTATGATATTTACTCAATTACCTATTGGTCTATAAGACTAAGGTTTAGGTATAGAGTAGTTAGTGTTCACTTATATTTAACGCCTTGTATTTTTTATGTAAAACTATTGAGCGCAGAGGGATTATAAACTACAAAATGGTAATTTGAAGGGGTGTACAACTAAGGTCTAATACTTAATAAATCACTGCTGAGTAATCCTTGATAGGAGCCTAAGGCAAGTAATTTAAATGGAGACTAAGATGTCACAAAGTATCTATCCTGTTCCTGCGCACATTAAAGACGCAACACTCGTTGATAAAAATAAATACAATACGATGTACCAACAATCAATTAATGACCCTGAAAGTTTTTGGGGTGAGCATGGTAAACGTCTAGATTGGTCTACACCATATTCAATTGTTAAAAACACGTCATTTGACAAAGGTCACATCAGCATTAAATGGTTTGAGGATGGCTATCTTAATGCATCGTACAATTGTATTGACCGTCATTTAAAAACGAAGGCAGATAAAACAGCGCTTATTTGGGAAGGTGATGATCCATCTCAAAGTGAAAACATTACTTATCAGCAATTGCATGATGAAGTAGCTAAGTTTGCTAACGGCTTAAAAAAATTAGGTGTTAAAAAAGGGGATCGCGTCGCTATTTATATGCCAATGACCCCACAAGCCAT
Organism: Pseudoalteromonas sp. SWXJZ94C; assembly: GCF_015864385.1. Lineage (NCBI taxonomy): Bacteria > Pseudomonadati > Pseudomonadota > Gammaproteobacteria > Alteromonadales > Pseudoalteromonadaceae > Pseudoalteromonas > Pseudoalteromonas sp. SWXJZ94C. The sequence goes on along the minus strand of NZ_JADYXF010000016.1, from coordinate 38,461 downwards.
TTATGCAATGCAAGCATGTGCACGTATTGGTGCTATTCATTCTGTTGTATTTGGTGGTTTTTCACCTTCAGCTATTGCCGATCGGATTAGAGATTCGGGTGCTAAGGTTGTTATTACTTCAGATGAAGGGCGCAGAGCAGGTAATTGCGTTCCATTAAAAGCAAATGTTGATGAAGCTGTATTACAAGATTCGGTAACAACTATTGAGCACGTTATTGTACATCAGTTAACGGGTGGCGAAGTTGATTGGCATGATCACGATATTTGGTGGCATGATTTAGTTGCTGATTTACCAGCGCAATGTGAACCAGAACCAATGAATGCCGAAGACCCACTGTTTATTTTATATACGTCAGGCTCTACAGGTCAGCCAAAAGGTGTTGTACACACAACTGGCGGTTATTTAGTTTACGCTTCGATGACTCACGAATACGTATTTGATTTAAAAGATGATGACGTATATTGGTGTAGTGCCGATGTAGGTTGGATCACGGGTCATAGTTATATTGCATACGGACCACTGGTTAATGGTTGTACACAAGTTGTATTTGAAGGTGTACCAACATATCCAACCGCAGGTCGAATGGGTGAAATAGTTGATAAACATGGCGTTACTATTTTATATACAGCTCCTACTGCAATACGTGCACTGATGGCTAAAGGCGATGAGCCTATTGCATCATCTAATCGCGATAGTTTACGTATTTTAGGTTCAGTAGGTGAACCAATTAATCCAGAAGCTTGGACGTGGTATTACGAAAGTATTGGTAAATCGAACTGTCCGATTGTTGATACGTGGTGGCAAACAGAAACTGGTGGCATAATGATAACGCCTTTACCTGGTGCAACTGATACCAAACCAGGTTCTGCAACGCATCCATTTTTTGGTATTGCTCCAGCATTATATGACGCAGAAGGGACTACTCTTGAAGGCGCAGTAGATGGTAACTTAGTTATTTTAGATAGCTGGCCATCGCAAGCTCGTACGGTTTATAACGATCATGACCGTTTTGAACAAACTTACTTTAGTGCGTACCCAGGTGTGTATTTTACGGGTGATGGTTGTCGTCGTGACGAAGATGGTTATTACTGGATCACAGGGCGTGTTGATGACGTACTAAACGTATCAGGACACCGATTAGGTACTGCTGAAATAGAAAGTGCACTTGTGTCGCATGAAGCTGTTGCTGAGGCTGCTGTAGTGGGTTACCCACACGATATTAAAGGTCAGGGCATTTATGTTTATATTACGCCAAATGAAGGTGTAACAGTAAGCGATGAGCTAACTAAAGAGGTACGTAATTGGGTACGTAAGCAATTAAGCCCAATCGCATCTCCAGACATGATTCAATGGTCACCAGGACTGCCTAAAACGCGTTCAGGTAAGATTATGCGTCGTATTTTACGTAAGATTGCAGCAAATGAGCACCAACAGTTAGGTGATACGTCAACGCTTGCTGACCCGTCGGTCGTTGATGAACTTATTGATAATCGATTAAATCGTTAAATTCGCGTTAAAAGCTTGATTATAAGTTGATTCTAAACGTAGTATATCGGCTGTTGCTTAGGAATAAGTACCAGCCGAATTTTTTAGGAGTAAACCATGAGTCAGTTTTTGATAGCGGACGACCATCCGTTATTTCGTGAAGCACTAAAGGGCGCATTGAGCGTAAAGTTTGAAGGTTTAGAGGTTTTTGAATCATCAGATTTTGACAGCACATTGCAGGTGCTAAGCGAGCAAGAAGATCTTGATATTTTACTGCTAGACCTCCACATGCCCGGTAATGGTGATTTGTATGGTCTTATTCGTATCCGTGAAGAATATCCAAGTTTACCAATTGCCGTCGTTTCGGGCAGCGAAGATGCTAATATTGTATCTAAAGTAATGGGTTATGGGGCTATGGGTTTTATTCCTAAGTCATCTTCATCCGATGATATAGCCAATGCTATTAACCAAATACTTGAAGGCGATACTTGGCTACCTGTAGAATTAAAAAATAAAGTAGCTGAAATTGAAAGTGAAGACAGAGAAATTGCAGCGCAAGTTGCCTCTCTTACGCCTCAGCAGTATCGTGTTTTACAGTATTTACACGAAGGCTTACTCAATAAACAGATAGCGTATGAATTGCACATTTCAGAAGCGACTATAAAAGCACATATTACCGCTATTTTTAGAAAACTGGGTGTATACAACCGCACGCAAGCTGTACTTATTGCCGCTAAATTAAAATTAGAACCTATCGAGCAAACGTAAGCTAAATTTAAGCATTAAAAAAGAGGCAGAAGCCTCTTTTTTAATGCTTAAATTTAATGTGTAATGCTCAGCTAAACATAAATATTTAACTAAAGACGACTGTTTTATTACCATTAATAAATAGTTTGTGTTCTGAAGCAAGTTGCAACGCTTTACAAAACACTGTTTTTTCTACGTCTTTACCCATCTTAGCCATCATTTCGGCAGTATTTGCATGCGTAACGTTAGTCACATCTTGCAAAATAATAGGTCCTTCATCAAGTTCATTATTAACAAAGTGAGCGGTAGCGCCAATAATTTTTACGCCGCGTTCAAATGCTTGATGATAAGGCTTAGCTCCAATGAATGCAGGTAAAAATGAGTGGTGAATATTAATTATTTTACCTTCAAAGCGACCCACAAATTCAGGGCTTAAAATACGCATGTATTTAGCTAAACCAATAATGTCGGGGTTATAACTGGCAATTAAATCACCTACTTTTTGATCGTGCTCGCTGCGAGTGAGTCCTTCGTGCGATACAACATGAAACGGCACATCAAACCCTTTGGCTAAAGGCTCTAAATCAGCATAGTTAGCAATTACAGCTAACACTTCAATATTAAGAGTTTGTTCAAATTGCTTTAACAGCATACCACCTAAACAATGTGCTTCTTTAGTTGCAAGTAAAACCACTTTAGTTTTTGCGCCGCAATGTAGTGCAAGTTTAGCGCCTTGTGGTAACAATGCGCGTAGTTGATCTAAAAAGTCGCTTTGTGGCTTACCTGTAAGCTCTGTACGCATAAAAAATCGCTGTGCGTCTTTATCTACAAACTCATTGTTACGCGTAATGTTTAAATTGTTTTTATGACAAAGCCCTGTGATTTTAGCTATTAAGCCTACATCATCAGCACATTGGGTGGTTAGTATATAGCTCATTGTCCTCATTCTTACCCGATGGTTAATGCTTCATTATTTGTGTTTTGGCACATAAAGCAAGGGCTTTGTGGACTAATTCAATATTAATCATGTTGTTGAGTATAAAAGAGGTAATAAAGTTAAAAGGTATTGAATAGAGGTTAATAAAGGATAAAAAAATGCCACCTAATTTAACAAGGTGGCATTTATAAGAAGGTTAATTAAGCCTTAGGCTCAGAAGATAAGTTTTCTTCTTGTCTTAAATATCCGGCAGCTTCTTCGTCATCTTTAGCTATAGCTTGCTGAGAAGGCATAGCGCGCGTTTGCTGGTTTAATTGATGTATTTGTGACGCATTACCTAAATCACGCTCACTGGTGATTGAGGCGATAGATTCGCGGTCTTTCAAAAATGCGATAACATCTTTTTTGATTGCTTGTAATTGACCTTCGTCTTTATGCATTTCCATTATATGGCGAGGGTGCTCAAGGTTTTTCATACCAGTAGCGGCAAAAGTAGTTGAGATAACACGAGAAACGATAATCCAAGGCGTTATGCTACTACGTACTAAGGTGTTTTCTGAGCGGGTGCTATCGTGAATACCCGTACCGGTTGATATTTTAGACTCAGTAAAGGTACCTTCGCATTTAAAGTACACTAGCAGTGATTCAAATTGCATTTCGGCAAAAAACAAGTGGGCAGTGTTCGTAAGTAATTGCGCAAATGCTTTGATAAGTATGCCTACTAGTAATAAGTGAAAGCTTGTCATTAATAGGTCACTAAATTGGACAATATGCTGGTTACTAAATGCTTGTTTAAAGCTATTAATATTTGCAGCATCCATATAATGATAAACATTAATAAGCGAATATGCTAAAAGCACAGTAAAAGTTAGCACTATAATATGAAGTAAGTTACCACTTATTAAAGCAAGTAATCTGGCAAACGTGAAGTTTTTACCTAAATCCATAGAGTGCAGTTTAGGTTGAATTTCTTGGATCATTTCACCTTTAAAACCACCTTTACCTTCAATCTGCTCTTGTAATTTAGGGTCCAACTCTCGATAAACTCTGTTTGGCACTTCTTTGTAGCGACGGTTAGCCATTACTAAGTTATCAAGATTTATAAAAATTTCGTCAGGATGAACAGACTCTTGCCAGTTTTCACGTAGCTCTGATACTTCAGCTGAAGGGGTAACTGAATTTAAACGCGCTTTAATCATAATAAAAGCAAGAGCGCAGCTTAAAGTTGCTAATACAATAATTGCAATTAAGTATATTCCAGCATGAAGACTAGGCAACTGCTCAAGCCAACTATCAACTTCTTGCTTACTAATACGTTGCTCTTTCATTAACCAAGACATAGAAAGACCAATCGCAATTGGTAAAATAAAAGACAAAGAAATAATTTTAGCAAGTGCGCCTGTACCAAGTGCTTCAATGTTTTTTTCAGCATTTCGGGAAATAGGTTTACCAGTAGAGCGCCACGAAAAAAGCACGTAAAACATTAATATACCGCTGTAAACAGGAAATGCTAATTCGCCAGCTTCACCGGTAAAACCAGATAAAGATACAAATGCAACAAGCCCATAAGCAATAAGTGCAACCAATGTACTTACCCATGAGCCAAATAAACGCTGAGCAACATTACGAATAGGGTAAGGTAAAAATAATAACTTAGGGATTAAGCTGTGAAGTAAGCGTGATAAAAAGCCATTAGGTTCTTTAAATGTACTATTTTTACGACCAACCAGCATTTCTTCGAGCGATTGTGCTGTATAAGCGACTTCTTTTTCTTCTTCTTTGGCTGTCGATATTTGTGATTTACTAAAATTATAAGCAAGAGAAGTAGGGTGATTTCTGCCTACAAAATATTTAAGAGTTGCATAAATACCAGCAGATAGAGAGCGAATACCAAATGCTAAAATAAGCATGCCAAAAACCATTAAAATCCAACCAGCGGTTGTATCTTCTTTCACAGAGCCAGCAGCAATAACAAGTATGCTAATACCTACAATAGACTCAATAAGCCCTCTTAGTGCAGTTACTTTACCTTCAAGTTTGAAGGGGTTTTTTAGTCCAAGATCAATCGAACCATAATCAAAAGCCATTGAATGCTCCTTTTTAAACAGCATGCCCATTTAAGGGGAATATGAGCGTATTTATAATAACCAATACACGGAAGTATTTTTATTTTTTTGCTCAACTTTTCATTGTATATCAATAAAGTCGTTCAGTTTAAGGTTATTTTAAGGTGATACATTCTACGTTGTGAAATGTACTTTTTAATACAGGGGAGAGAGATGGAGTTAATTTATGTTGATGATAGTTTACCTGGGATTACCCGAAGACAAAAAAATAAGCATTGGCAGTACTTCGATCCTATCGGAAAAGAGCTCAAAAATAAGGAGATTATTGAACGCTTAAATGGGCTCGCATTTCCACCCGCTTATAAAAGTGTATGGTTCTGCCCTGAAGAAAATGGCCATATTTTAGCAACCGGTTACGATAGTAAAGGGCGAAAGCAATACCGGTATCATCCGTTATTTACACAGCAACAAGATGCTAAAAAGTATGAAGCGTGTAGTGTGTTTGGATATAAACTGCCATTACTTAGATCTCAACTAAATGAGGCACTCCAAGGTGATGAGCTTGATTATGAATGTACTTTAGCTGCTGTTGTTAGGTTAATGGATTTAGGTGCACTACGAGTGGGCAATGAACGTAACGTGAAACAAAATAAAACTTTTGGAGCCACAACTCTAAGAGCAAGGCACGCAAAGTTAACCGGTAAAAATATTAGATTAAAATATCGTGCAAAATCAGGTAAAGAAAGGGAAGTAAATATTACAGATAAAGTACTGAGTAGTGTTATTAAAGAGCTGCAAGACTTACCTGGGCAACACTTATTTCAATATATAGAAGAGGGTGAACGTTCTAATGTTACTTCTACTGAGATAAATCAATACATTCAAAATATAATGGGGAATGAGTTTAGTGCAAAACATTTTAGAACATGGTGCGCAAGTGTCGTTGCTTTTAAAGAGATATATGAAGCTAAAGGCGGTATTACATTAAAAGCAATGCTTGATGAGGTGTCATCAAGACTTGGTAATACGCCAACAATTGCTCGAAACTCTTATATTCATCCAGACGTTATTGAGCTTTGTAAGAAAAATGAATTAGAACAAACTCATTGGCGCGAAAATTTTAAATTACCTCGTAAAACAAAATACCTCAGTCGATTTGAACGTGGGTTACTAGATTTTCTAGCTTAATGATAAAGGCTGCAAAGTGCAGCCTTTACAATATGTTATTGCAACATAAAGGTTTCGTATTCTAAGCTTTCAAATTGTCTCGATAGCCAAAACAAACCAATTACTGAGCTTACAATGGTCGCCAAAGCAAAACCATATCCATAAAACTGTGGTCCAAGAGCAACTGAGATATAGGTAAGTACAACATTAACGACTAAAAATATGCCCGCTAATACTAATACCGTAAAACGTTTATCGAGGTAAAATAAAATATTTAAAATAGATAAAAATATTACTTGCACGCCTACACCAACAACGTCAATAAATAGAAGCGTTTTATAGTTTGGGTCAATTCCGATAAAGGTGAGTATTTGCTCTCCCCACAATAATAAACAAGCGACGGTAATACCCTGAATTTTAAAAATATCGTATATGCCGCCACGAGCAGTTTGAATCATATTGTCTTTTAAAAGGTAAATTTCTTCGAGTGATGAGCCGCCGCGTATTGCTGTGTAAAAACGGTCGTATTGCTCAACAAAATCGGTTTCCATTTTCACTAAAAATACAGCCATGCCAGGGATAATAGACAGATAGGCTAAAAATATTGGTAAGTCGTAAATAGGACTTGCTCTAAGTGTGCCAATAATTTGAATAGATGTACTTGGTGAATACCAAAAAATAATTTTATCAGCCCACACACCAATGTTATAAAATAACCCACAGAAAAATAGGCTGTAATACACGTTTTTATTATGTAAAAAATCAAAGCTTATAAGTTTTTCGCCTGGGTAGCGCCTAATAATCATAAATAAAAAGCTAAAAAAGAGTAGTGCTTCACCGGCAAAAAAAGCAAAAAACAACCCGTCTAATTGCCAGTCTCTGAGTAGGTAAGCCAGCAATACCATAAAAGCGTATCCGCTTAACATGGTAATTAAAATTAACCTATACTCTTTCATTCCAGATAAAAATATTGCACCAAGCCATTGATTACATAAGCTAATAAAGGCACCTAAAATAATTATTTTAGTAACCACAGGTATTGGTAAAAAAGGCCAAACAGCTAAACCAACAAGTAGCGCACCTATGGTGGTAATTAGTTGAGCGCCAAGTAAGTTTGGTAGAACTTTGGCTTCTTCTTTTTTAAAAAATAAATCAGCAATAAAGCGGGTGAGCATTAATTGCAAACCACCGGTTAAAATAAGTGATGCTGCCATCATGTAGGTAACAAGCGTTAAAAATTGAATGATCAGTACTTTTGGCAGCACTACGCCTAAACTTAAAATACCAATAAGCATTAAAGCGACTATAGATAATAACCAAGGACCAGAACCTATTAATCCTGCATAACCATATGCTTCAAATACTGAAAGCAGGGTATTCTTTTTGAGAATTTTACGTATCTCAAAACCTATTCCGGCCATGACATTGTATCCTTATAAAGAGTGTCGTATCGTGTAAACATATGACTCTCATCATAAAATGTTTGTACGCGTTTAAGACCGCTTGCCTGGTATTCACGCCATTTTTCATTGTCCATCAGCATATTTGATATTTGTAATGCTGTTTCGCTAGATGAGGCTATTGATACAACTTCACCGGCTTTACCCAATGCTTTATCTTCATCGGTGGAGCCTTCTATTATTTCTCGACATGAGCCCACATCACTTGCAAGCACAGGAACGCCTGCAGCCATTGCTTCTAGCAGTACTAAGGGTTGAGCTTCAGAAATAGACGTTAGTGCAACCAGACCCAACTTAGGGAGTACTTTAGTTATATCTTGCATGCCTAAAAATTTGACGTTATTTTCTAAATCTAAACTGCCTACAAGTAATTGGCATTCTTTATAATATTGCGGGTCTTCTTCATAAGGACCTATAATCCAGCCTTCTATGTTTGGCATATTAGACTGTACTTCTTTAATTGCACGTATGAAGGTTTTTATATCTTTTATAGGCACTACGCGACCAATTAATCCCACTGTTTGCGGAATTTCGTCTGAGCGCTGTGCAAGTGCATCTGTAAAGCGAGACGTTTTAATACCATTGGGAACAACAAATGCTTTCTCTGGTGTAGCACCATCTGTAATTTGTCGTTGTCGGTTTCCGTCGTATAAAGAAATTATTTTATCGGCTTCTTGATAAGTTGTTTGACCAATTTGTTCAAAAAAGCTGATCCACATACGGCGTATAAAGCCCATTTCGGTATTTAAATTTTTACCCAAACGCTGTTCAGAGTCTTTAATCCAACTAGCTTGAATAAGATCTATTTTACGCTCTTTGGTATAAATTCCATGTTCGGTTAATAAAAACGGGGTATTACTTATTACACTAGCACCTGCGCCTAAAAGCCCTGCATAGCCAGTTGATATTGAGTGAATAAGTTTAACACTTGGTAAGCCGCGAGCAATTTCGGCTATTTTAAATAGTGGTTTATACAAGTTGCGATATGACCAGAAAAAGTCGATAAACGATGATTCATCACAATAAGTTAAGTAATACTTTGAAAGCACTTGCCATGATGACTCACTATACAAAAAGTCAGCTTCGTTTATACCTTCTTTTTTAGCAAGGTTTTCAAAGGCAAACTTAAGGAGCTCTGTTGGAATTGGATCTTTACAATCACGAAAATAGTTTTGTAATTGCTGCCAAAATTCAAAGAGTTCTTTTTTATATTTAATACCATGCTTGGCTTTTATTTCGGAGGTATCGTTTTCAACCAAATAATGAACATGTAGTTTTGTTGCGTTTTTAGGTAAAGTATATTGAATTTCACCATAATGCTCTGATGCACCACCTAAAAAGATAAGCTCAAAAGTATAATGAGGTAAACCTTCAATAATTTGATGAACCCAGCTCGACACTCCGCCACGTACATAAGGGTAGGTGCCCTCTAAAACCAGTAATATATCGGCGCTTGTTTTAGGCATTCCAATACTCCTGTAAATGACGTAATTCGCTCCCTTTAGCTTGCTCAGGAAGTTCTTCTAAATAACGCTTACAGTCATCTAGTTTGTTCATACAAAAAGCAACTTCGGCTTTATATGGTAAAACATGGCGACGTGCCATACCAAGCTCGGTTGCTTTTGTTAAATGCTCAAGCGCTTGCTCATATTTACCTAGTGATAAACAAAGGCGACCTAAAAAAACAAAGGTAGCTGGCTTTTTTACATACTTAATGCTTTCAAGCGATAATGCTTCGGCTTTTTCTAGTACGTATGTACGTAGAGCACCTTGTGCTAACCCTAAATAACTTAATTCCCAATACAGTTCAGCAAGTTGTTGTTGTAAATTACTTAATTTTGGCTGTTGTGTAATTATGGCTATTTCTTGTTGGTATAAGCCTATTTTTTCATTCAGCTTGGTTTCTTTGCCATCAAGTGTTGAGTAGGCCAATAAACGAATATCATCTTCTAAGTCTTTAAGAGCGAGCTTTAAAATAGGAATCGCCTTTATATCACTCATATGACGAGCAGCCATTACAGCACTCAAGCGTTTGTTGGGTTCGCTGGCATATTTTAAAATCGCTTTTAAACCACCAATTGAATAGGTTGGATTAGCTGAAACGACTCTTGCTTCGAACGGGAGTTCTGGGATTTGATGTTCTTCAATTTCAATTTCATCATTTTTAATTGGTTTACACAAAGCAAAAGTAAGAGCAAATACAACACCAATAATACCAAAAACAGGGAGTGTAAATAATAATAAAAACAACAATAAGGCACTGCTAACGAGTGTGGTTTTATACTTTAAAGGAAACAAAATATAACTAACAAAAGTAAAAAATAGACTTGCTAATGCATGCAATAAAATAGCAATGAGCCAATCAGGTGTATCAAGAATTTCTATTAAAGCAAAATACTCACATATACACCCACATATAGCCGCAATAATTATTCTTATCATGAAAGTGCTACCAGTCTCTTTATATTGTCGTTACTAATAGGAAGCGCCATTTGCTGTTCTATAATTATCTCTAACTCGGCTAAGTTTTTACCTGTACGTTCCTTGCTCCAGCTATCTACGCGAGCAATAAAACCACTTTTCTCTAACTCATCAGTCATCGGCATGAGTAGGAGTAACGTTTGTTTTTCATTATCGTATAAGTAAACATCTAAACCTCGACGAGCTTCGGTCAAATAGTCCATAAGTTGACGAGATTCTTCACTAATTTTATTTGCTTTAATTTTTAATAAATGAGAAGCAATGTTGTAACGTTTGGCTTCTTTATTTGCACGTTTTACTTGTTGAGTAAAGTAAGGTGTTTCTTCAATATTCATTACTGGGTTGGTTATTTCATGGCGTAATAAGTCACCAATATGCCCAGCCATAACAGCAAGTAAAGTCAGGGTGTTATCTTTGAGTGCAAAAAACTGTATTTTTTCAACTAAAATAGCAGCGTAAATATTATCGTTCACATCAATAAGTGGAATTGCTATGTGATAATTGCTTATACCTAAAGAAGCTTTAGAGTCTTTAACTGACACAAGTTCTTTTTCTTCAAACATCGCTATTACTAAAGGGTCTGATGTTACCGGCGGATTCATTTTACCAATAACAGCAAGAGGGGATTCTAAAATTTTATTTTTTTCAACTTTGTATAATCCCGCTTTTTCTAATGCACCATACTCTAAAAATAAATTAATAATTACGTCGGCGGCACTATCTAGGCGTCTTTCTTTTAGTTTACCAATTGAAGTTCTTACTGCTTGTAATGACTCTCTTAAGCTGAGCGTATGACCTGCGAGCATTTGTTCTATACGGTCGTGTGAAGAGCTGATTAAGTGATACTGGCGCGTAAAAGTTTCTAACCTATCAGACACATATTCTAATTGAATACTTTGTTGCTGATTAGTCCGCTCCCATACATCTCTAAATTCACCGGTAATCATAATTACAATAATATAGCCAATCATAGCGTTAATATTAAACTCGCTTTGAGACGCTAAAACATTCGCTTGTAAAAGCAGTAGCTGACCAACAAGCAAAACTAATATGCTAATAAAGCCTTTTGAAAAACCATAACGTAAAGCGACTAAAAGTGGTCCTAATACGGGCCACGAAAAACCACCTTGCGTCCAAAAGGGATCCTCAGCATTAAACAGGACAGGCAGCCCTAAAGCCAATGCGGTAAATATAAATACCTCAGCCCATATCTGTAGCTCAGGAACTTCTCTTGGACGAAGGAAATGTGTTTTCACTCACTAACCTCTATATAAGAAATTAAATCGGCAATTACATCCTGTGCAGTTGCTGCAATACTATCTCGACCCCAACCACTTTTAGCAATAGTGCCAGTCCATACTGGAGTTGTTTGCCCATTTACGGTTAGTGATAAAGTAAGTGCAACTACTGGTTCGCCATCAAGACCTGCTTTATAACGCCACTCTTCGATACTGCCGCTAAGTACATAATCAGCTTGTTGAGTGCTTAACCACTGCATTGCGTTATCTAAACGGTATTGATCGTCAAGTGGTGGTAATTCTTTATTGTTATTACGTGGTGCACGAATAAGCGTTGGTAACTTATTTTGCTGCCAAATACTGGCTAAAATATCTTCTGCGCGTTCACCTGCAAGCGGTGTCTGAGCATGATTTACAAGTGGTAATAAAGCCACTGTTGTTGACGAACTAAGCTCTACATCATCAGCTACTCTACTTGTAGTACAAGCCGATAGCAGTAAAACTAAACATGGTATAACTAAGCGAAACATATTCTCTCCTAACATTAAAAATGTACGTAATATCCTAATTGTAATTGTGTATCTGAGTTACCTACTTTATTACTACTTTGGTAACCCAGCTGTAATTTAAATAAATCATCACCTAAAATAGACCACCCAGCGCCACTTGAAACCGACACATCAATATCATCGTTTATTGTTTGATATCCGGTGCTTATATCAAATAACCATGAAGGGCTTTCACCTAAATATGGAGGTTCTAACGAGCCATTTGATGCAAAAGAAGACCCTAAAGCAAAGCGTCTAAAAGGCTGAATATCTATATTTAATGGGATGTCATTACCGGTATTTAAAAGCGCATTTATACGTTCAAAATCTTGCCATTGCGCACTAAAATAAGCAGTCCAAATTGGTCTGTCTTTTAAAATACTGTATTGATACCGAGCGTTATATTCTTGTCCATTAATAAGTGAACTTCCATCATCACGTCGTGAAAAAGACATTGCCGCAGCTGATAGTTGCACACTTTGTCTGCCATCAATATTGTAGTTTACGTAGGCTGTCGCTTTATCAAGTTGCGCAAAGCTAAGTAATGCCTCTGACTGGCGGTTTTCTACGTTGTGCTCAAGCTTTAATCCAACTTGCGTACGAGAATCCCACTGGTAACGAGAGTCTAAACTAAACCCTTGGCGACTTGCTAAACTGCCTTGATGAGAGTCTATTTTTGCATCGAAATACCAACGACCCCACGTTATTTTATCTTCAATGGCAAACAATAAGCCGTTGTTATTAAAGTTTTGTTGGTTACTTAGGCTTAACTTCCATTGACCGTTCGCATATGGAAAATAAACATTAATGTCGTATTGGCTACTATTTAAACCAGCCTCTGGTGATAAGTTAATTTCAAGCGCTCTAAAGTACGAAGCACGCGCATTACGCACTAGGCTTAATTGTGATTCATCAGGCTCTTCGGTCAGCTCTTCATACCAACGTTGCATTGTGGCGTAAGGCTGCCTTAAATAGAGTAGGGCGTTTAACTCGTCTGCATCTGTTAATGTGTTTTCAGCAATAAGTTGCTTAATTTTATTAAATTCACCATTAGTCATATACAGTTGCAGTTTTTGCCACGGTTCTAATTTTTGAGCCGCTCTTCTGGCTAGCCACCAATTTGCAGCGGGTTGACCAATGGCATCAGGGGCAAGCTCATCCATTGAATTGAACTGCATCAAATGAGGAATAGCCATAGCGCCAGCCCAGCGGATCATTAATCCCCTGTAGGCATATTTATCTTTAGGTAAATGTTGTAGTAAGTAATGATTAAGCTCGGTAGCGTTTGCATAATAACCTAGCAATCGCATTACATCGGCTAAATTTACAAGTGTTGTTAAATCGCTCGGATCGGCAATCGCCAATTTACGCAGGTAAAAGTAGGCGCTGTTATAAGATTTTTCATGAATAGATAAGCTGGCCAGTAATTGCGACCATGAATAACTGGTTTCGCCTTGCGAGTAGTTGTCTAAAATACGCTGTATCATTACCGTGTCGTGCATTTGTAATGCCAACCAACCTTGTGCTAACACTACATCTGGATTGTATTCACTTAATTTTGCAGCCCGATTTAAGGTCGTGTAAGCCGCATTTAAATCACTCTGATTTTGATACCAGTTTGAAAGAATTAACCACGCAGGGTAAAGTTCTTTATTGTAACGTTGCTTTTCAAGCTCGCCATGAACACGAGCAACCGATTCTGCATCATCTATTTGTGTACTTAACAGAGCAATTTTAATGATCTGTCTAGATTGAAGTGGCGATTGTTTCCATAAATAATCAAGTAAACCTTTAGGATTGCCTTCAAACTTTAATTGCTGATAATGAAGCATATCGCCAACACTTAACGTGCTAATCGCTTTTAGTTGCTCAAATGCATAAAGTTCTTCTTTTTTATCTTGAACGCGAAGTGCCATGTCTACTCTTGCAGTCCAAAACTCGCCGTCGGTGCTCTGCTGTTTATTTTTTAAAATAGATAATGCCGTTTTAAAGTCATCTTCAAGCCAAAAAGCACGCGCAAACCAAAGTAAATCTTTTTCTTCTTTAGGTCCTTTGTAGCTTGGCCACAGTGCTTTTAAATCTTTTAAGTTACCCGTATCGTGTAATACTTTTGCTTTCCAATATTGCGACAGAGCACTTTTACCATTAATTTGTTCAAAGCGGTTTATGTTATTTAGCTCTTGCTTAGCATTACCAATAAACTCATTCGTTTGCATCCATTTAGCAAAGCCATTACCTTTTAATTGTCTATTTTGAGCTTTGTACGCGTATATATCGTTGGCATCTTGATATAAATACAAAGCGGTAGCATCATTTACGCTATCGGTAAGCATTGCAGGTGTTACAGCATGATTAGCCATCAACCATTTAAACTCATTTAATGCTTCTTTTGGTTTGTTTTGCCAGCGTTTAATTTTCCAATTAAGTAAATGAAGTTCTTTATCGTTTGGATTTTTATCGAGTAATTTTGCTAGTAATTGTTCAGCACCTTTTGCATCCCCATTAGCTAAACGCAAATGCATAGCTTGAGTAAGGTACTGAGTACTATTTGGTTCTAATTTTAATAAGTCTTCAATTGCGTTTGCCGCATCTTCGGTATTACCAGCTAAGTTAGCTAAATAAAGTGTACGTTTAACATCCTTTTGGTCACCGTATGCTTTCCACCATGCATATGCTTGCACTGAGTCATTAGCTCCAAGTGCTGTTTCAATTGCTTTTGCTGCAATATCAGCATTTATGTTGGCTTTATAAATTAATAATGCTTTTGCTGGTTCGCCCGCGCTTAACCAGTAATTAGCAGCAAGCAGCGGCTTATTATTTTTTTGATAATATTGCGCTACTTTTGCATTTAAACCAATTGCTTTAGCTATTGTAAGTACTTGCTCATCCCAGTGTTTAAATGCGCCAATTTTTAGAGATAGGTTTTCAAAATGGTCATCTTTTTTTGCACCACTAGCTAACCATAAAGAATAAAGTAGCTTTATTTCAAGTGCTGACTTTTTTTCACTCTTAGGAAGCTTTTCAAGCTCCCTTGTTGCTTCTGAGTATTCACTCAGCTCTATATGTAACTCCACTAATTTAGCACGCAATTTTTCGTTATTAGGGTCGGTGTTTAGCGCAGCATTAAGGTACGACTTTTCAAAAGTGTAATCTTGTGAAAGAGTGTCATCTTCTATAAATAAAGTGTGAGGAAATAGCGCATATAGTGCAAAACAGCTTACTGCCAATACGGCTAATATTGTTTTTAAAGAAATTAACTGAGGACGCTTTTTAGTGTTCATTATCGAGCGACTCCATTGCAGTTAAGATAGCCATAAAAGTTGCCAGCTGGTATTTCAAAATGAGTTAACTTACCTCGTGTAACGCCCTTAAATCGGGTCCCTTGATTAGATATAAACTGACAAGAACGTGCATTTATTAAATCAAGCGAAGCAGGTACCCAAGCTTTAAAGCTAACAGCACCGTTTACTTGCCAATTATCAATAACAACATTTGCAGAAGCTAAATACGGTTTATTAGTGCTTTTACTATGATCAAAATTAAGCCGAGCTATGTCATCAATAATATGAACGTAATCACCTTTTTGAGTTACTCCTAATACACCTTGGCTTTGGGAAATATTTGGCATATCAAAATCAGTAGGAATTCGTAAAGTACGGATATATTTTGAACTAAATAACCATTCACCGTCACTGTTTTTGGCCAGTGCTGAAAAATAAAAGTCTTTTGCTATTTTAGCATAATGACTTAAATGTACTGGTGTGTTTGGTCTTGCTTGCACGTAATCAATATTATGTTTTAAAGCATCTAGTCCTGCTGGTAATTCACCAGAGTAAAAGTGAAAATAAATAGTATATGGTTTTAATCTATAAGGCTTTTCTGTGATCTCAAATGTTTCAGTTAAGCGCTTAAAGCCATAAAAGGGTCCATGCCATAAATCTGTATATACATTTTCATTTAATATAGGAGTATAGATTTGATATAACAAATCGCGCTCTGGCCTACCTATTGGCGATACATGAGTAAGGCTTGGGTTATCGGCATTTACATCAGTATTACCGCCATTAACGTTCAGTACACCAGCATCACGAGCTAGCTCAAGTGCTTTAGGTCCAGGCGTTGCATCGCCAGACCATAGCATCATGACTGTTTTTTTATTTTTTGGCGTGAGCTTCTCATCAATGTACTTTATTGAATCTGTAATTTCTTTTTTTAAGCTTATAGTGTCATACCCCGGTACATCTAGATGAAAGCCATAATCAATTTCGTTTTCATCTACTTTTCGAAGGCCTGATAATGCAGTCCAAAAATAAGGATGGCTATATGTATGTGAAGCAATTTCTACATAAGGTAAGTTAAAAATACTGCGTGCAATACGTTCAAGCTTAGGGCTTTGCTTTGAATGCAAACCACTTTTTTCAATATCAGCCTGAATCACGGATGCCGTTAATGGAAGCTTGTAACGTTTAATTATTTCATCGCGAATTACTTCAGCAGAATATGGCTTACCAGTATAGTGCGCAACACTTGTAAATCCATCACCATCAATATGCAGTGTTAGCATTCGTCGACCGCTTTGCGTTGTTGTGTCGGGTACTAAAATAGGAGGAAGTTCCATTGCTTTAGTTAAAAGTGTACGGGGGTCAATAACCCATTTACTTCCTTCCATTGGTAAGGTGTCTATAAGCCAAGGGGCTACAACCACGGCACCGTATTTTGTTTTAGCACTTTGAACAATAATACTATCATCAGCTGCTTTTATATTTATAAGTGCGCTAGCATTAGGTGCTAATTTAAGTAAATAAGGTTTTATTATTGCTGGAGGTGTTGTTGCTTCACCTTTTAACCACGGGGCAAAATAATTAAGTTCATAGGGACCTTCAGGTAATATATTAAGTGCTTCAATACCTAAGTTTAGTAACAATTTTGTCGACTGTGGCAATTCACCCATGATCAGCTCAGGCACAACACCTAAGTTGCTTTGCAGCCAATTGGTAATAGTTGGAGTGTAAAACTCATCACTATTAGTCCATGAAATAATCCCAGCATGTAGGCTCGGATCAACTATTGGTAAATCTCGTTTAGCTACATCAATATAATCAGGAATATACCCTAAGTACTCAATCATAGTTGCGAGTTTTAAATGTACCGTCGTGTAAATTAAAGGTTTAATATTACTGTTGTACGGTATTAATATGCGCCTAGGAACAGGGTTAATGCTTGATGTACCCCATGTTTGTAAGTGTCCATCGGTTACCCAAGGTGCATACCCTGCGGCTATTATTTTTTGTGCCATAGCTAAACGTTTATCAGGTTTTGCGTAATCAATTACCTGTACTTTAAAGCCTAAATTTTGCGCCGTACGCAATTGTGAATTTAACCATGTTTGATCGTTTTCAGTTGTTAATTTATAGCTGTTGTCTACAGGACTGTAATGGCTATATAAACCTTCGGCAACTAAGTCTGTAGCGACTCCCTTAAGTTGCGGTAGTAGCTCAAAGCCGCGATTAAGTATTAAATGTTTATTAAATGTTGTTGATAATTTTTTGATAATCGATATTAAACCGGCTTTTTGATCTTGTTTATTATGTTTTGTATCTAAAAGCTGGTAACTATCGAGAGTATCTAAAAATAAACCGCTAAAACCACGGTCTCGTAAACTAGCTGCATTTTTTTGTAGCTGCTGTTGCCATTGCTCTGATGTTAGATCGGCAATATGACTATTCCAGTTAGGGTTAACACTAAGAGAAGATTCCCTTTTATCAAAAGATTCACCTACACTTAAATATGCATAAACAGAAATATCTCGTTGCTTAAACCAATCTAGCTCATATTTGGTTACTGATTCGGGTTGTACTACAACGCGTGAGTAAAAGGTCATCTCAGCTAGGGGCATAGGTTCAGAGTAGTAAAAGGCAATACTATTATTAGTTATTGGCTTTGCTAGCACATGGGCAGAGACTAAAAGCGCAAGATATAAAATATACTTCATTAATTATTTATTTCACTTTGTTTAAGGAGACGATTCAAAATGATGTCTGTTCCGCTTTTAATTCTAGGTAATTCGTATTAGTAATATAGTGCTATTATATGTTAATAAAAATAAAAAACCATATAATTTTTCAAGTGTTTTATTGCATTATAATTGTTAAATTGTTGTGTTTTTAATGGCTTTTTTATTGACAAATAATAATGTATATACCTAGTGGTATATTAGTTACCAAAGGTAAAACGTAGCCAATACGTAGGTTTGCTTGCTAAAGATCAAAAAAATTAAAGTGTTTTCAATTCAATATTAGTAAATTATATCGGATTAATGGGTTGCCTGTGTAGCTTTAATTAAGACTAAGGTCGCAATGTTTTAAGTATTAAAACACTTTAGCCGCGACTATAATACGTGAAAATTAGCTAATTCAATGATTTGGCTTTAATATATATTTAATTTATTACCAATGTTTATATTTTAATGTAGCAATGTAAGCAAAATGTAGTTATATAAATTGTATCCTTTATGGCAATTATAAGTGGTGGCAAAAATTCATTGATTTTTGTTATATTTATGTCATTGCTGTTCAAATTTACCGTTGTTATATTTCGGAGAAATAATGAGTAATTTAAGCTTAAAAAACAAATTATTGTTATTAGCTATTTTGCCACTTATGTTGCTTTTGATTAGTTTGATGCTGAGTTCGTACTATTTAGAATCAAAAAATCAACAGCAAAATTTTAATTCATTCAAAACTAAATTAATAAATGACAAACAAGTTTTACTAGGCACAGAAGTTGAAATTGCTACTAAAATTGTTCGCTATCAATTGGCACAAGGTTCAGAGCAAGATGCCAAAGATGCATTAAGGGATTTAACTTTTGGGCAAGGTGGTTACTTTTTTATTTACGATACTAACGGGGTTAGCGTTTTTCATGCATTACTTGGTGATGAAATTGAAGGGCAAAATAAAATAGGAATGACAGACCCTAATGGTAAAAAAATTATAGTAGGGCTACTTGATCAAGCACGTAAGGGTGGCGGGGCATTTAACTATCACTTTCAAAAACCAAATGCCACTGGCTTAGTCGAAAAAATGGGTTATGCCGATATGATACCAGGCACCGATTGGATGATTGGTACGGGTGCTTATATGGATGATATAGATGTCGAGTTGAATAAATACCAAGCTACAATGCAAGGTCATATGAATGACAAGGTAACAACCTTATTGCTAATTGCTTTATTTTGGGTTGTGTTAACCGTTATATGTGCACTTGTTGCAGCTAATGCTATGGTAAAACCGATTCAAGGAATGGTACAAAGCCTTGACGATATAGCTAAAGGTGATGGCGATTTAACTAAACGTTTAGAGATTCATACTCAGGATGAAATTGGTCAGTTAGGTGAAGCATTTAATATGTTTGTGAGTAAGCTACATGGCATTATTGCTAATGTAGTAGATGTAACGCACGATGTTAAAACAGCCTCTAGCGATATTAATACGCAAACGCAGTTAATAGAAGAAAAGTTATTAAACCATAACCATGAAACAGATTTAGTTGCCACAGCAATAACCGAAATGTCGGCAACCTCACACGAAGTCGCACAAAATACTACTCAAGTAGCAGTATCTACTCAAGCGGCAACACAAGATGTTGCTAGAGCACAAGAGTGTGTTGATATTTCATTAAGCGAAGTTTCAAAGCTAATGGGTGAAATAAACATTGCAGCTAAGCAAGTTGACTCTTTGAGCGATCAATCTAAAAAAATTAATAGCGTATTGAGTGTAATTGGCGGGATTGCAGAGCAAACTAACCTATTGGCACTTAATGCTGCAATTGAAGCTGCACGTGCAGGTGAGCAAGGTCGAGGCTTTGCTGTAGTTGCTGACGAAGTAAGAAGCTTAGCAAGTAGAACGCAAGTAAGTACGTTAGAAATAAGCGAAATGCTTAGCGAGTTGCATAACCTAGTAACGGCTGCAGTTGATGCAATGCAAGCAAGTCAGCATAGTTGTAACCGTTCGGTTGAATCGTCACGTGCAATTTCTGAAAGTTTAGGTGCAGTAACAAGCTCAGTTACTTCAATTAATGATATGAGTACGCAAATTGCGACAGCGGCTATGGAGCAAAGTAGTGTGTCTGAAGAAATAAACCGCAATGTGTTTGCTATACAAGAAATTGTAAATGAGCTTACTATATCAAGTAAAACAACATCGACGGTTAGTGAACACTTAGCTGGACGAGGTGAAAGTTTAGGTAATTTAGTAGGTCAGTTTAAAATTTAAAGAGCTTTAATTAAATTTATTATTTAAGTCGTAACATTTTTTGTTACGGCTTTTATTTTTGTTTTTTATAAAATTATTGAATTTTTTATTGTAGCTAAAGTCTATTGCTTGCAAATTAATATGTTAAGTAGTGAGTTGAACATGTCAAAAATACCTTCAATCAAAAGCTGTAATAATGAAGAATTAGACCTTGAGCTAGATTTAGGGCGGCTGGTGTCGTTTTTACGTTCTAGATTGGTTGCACACATAGACCTTAAGTTAGCACCTATGGATTTAACGTCCGCTCAATATATTGTTGTTGTATTGCTTGCTAAAGGCAGCGTTAGCACTTTGGCTGAGTTATGCGAACACATGGTTTATGACCGTGGCGCAATGAGTCGGTTACTCAATCGTTTACTTGAAAAAGGTTTAATAGCCAAAACACAATGTGAATTTGATAAACGCTCTACCATTTTATGCTTAAGTGAAAAAGGTAAAGTGTTGTACCCCGAAATTTTACCAATAATAAACGATGTATATAAGCAAGCGCTGAATGGTTTTACTGATAACGAAAAAGATCAGATTGCAGGCTTATTATTTAGAGCCATTAATAACTTGGATGCTTAACCTAAACTTTTATATCGTAGTCTCTTATTCAGAATTGTTCTATCTAACATAAAAAAGTTAGCAAGCTAACTACTCACTATTATTGTGTGTGAAATACAACTTTGGTAATATAGTTGCCTAGGCAATTAAAGTTATTATTATGTTGGGTTTGTTATGATTAAAAACGATTTGTTAGCACAATTACAACACAAGTTTCCAAAGCATATATTTGAGCAACAATATTTAAGCGTTGTTCATAAAGGACGTTTTGCTAATGCAATTGTGTATCGATATAAAGATGACAAATTTGATTTGATTGTTAAAGACTTTAGTCAAAGTCCATGGTTTATTCGTAAATCGTTTGCACGTATTTCGGTTAATCAAGAATATAAAGGTCTGAGTCGTTTAGCTGATTTAAATGCTGTAGCAAATAACTTTTGCCGTTTATCACCCATAGCGGTCGCTTATGATTACATTGAAGGTACGCCACTGCGTTCATTAATCCATGAAGATAAAACCCTACCAGTTAATTTTTTTAGCGAACTTGAGCGTCAAGTCGCAAAAATGCATCGCAAAGGTATCGTCCATTTAGATTTACGTAATATGGGAAATATTTTATGTGGCACTGATGGAAAACCTTATTTTATAGATTTTCAGTCAACGATTAGCTTTGCGCGCTTTCCTAGATGGTTGCAGCGGTTTATGCGTGGCACTGATATGTCGGGCGTTTATAAAGCATGGAATAAGCTTTCAGTAGAGCCTTTACCACAAGCTAAGCAAGACTATTTAGTACGCTTTAATCATGTTCGTAAACGTTGGATATTTAAAGGTTATCCAATACAAAGAACTTACGCATGGGGGGCTGGTATTTTTGCTCAGTTTTTAAATTCTGACATAGTACGCAGTATTACAGAGCGCCTTTAGTTTTTAACATGTTTTTTAAAGCCCATGAGTTCATTTTATCGTGGGCTTTTTTTATGCCTGCTATTTTAATATCAGCTTTAAAGTACGCTATTTGTAGTATTCCTCAGTGCTGTGAACTATAAAATATAGGTCATTATTCTGCTTTTTTATAAATTTAAAATAAACATTAGGGCTCTTTATTTTTTACACATACAATGCGCAAAAATAAGTAGTTAATGTTTTATAACCGTAAATATTACCAGCATTTATTTATAGCTAAGGTACACTCTTTACATAACATAATGATTTTTTAAGGCTTTAAGATGATTGAGTATCCAGTTGATCAACTTCCACAACTTATAAATGATTTGCTGCAGTGCGATACAACAGAGCGCAAAAACAAATTATTAGCTGATGCACAGTTAACGCTCTCTACTGAGCATTTGTCTTTACTTTTTGAAGCAATTCCAAAAGAGCAACGACTTGAAATTTGGCAGTTGCTTGACGAAGACACGCAACACGAAATTTTCGTTAATTTAAGTGAAGATAGCTGTTTATGGTTATTGCAAACACTAGAAGACGTTGATGCATTTAAACTTCTTGACGAGGTAAACGTAGAAGAACTGCTAGAGCTTGAAGAAGTTATACCAGAACGTTTTGTTGAATATGCAAAAAAACAACTCGATGAAGCACAAACTAAGCAATACGATTTAGCTCAACAATATCCGCCAGAGCAGCTTGGTCACTGGTTAGGTTTTGACTTTTTAAAAGTGTCAGAAAAATTAACTGCGGGTGGTGCTAAAAAGTTACTGCATAAAGGTTTACCGCAATACAGTGAGGTCATTTATTTAGTAAGCCGTAAAGGCAGCTTAATAGGCGAGGTTGCGGTTAATGATTTAATTAAAGCGGGTGATGGCGATAACTTAATGACATTGGCTAATCATGACTTTTCATCGTTGCATGCCGATGACGATTTATATGAAGCCGCCGAAGTGGTGATCCACAGTGAAAAAATGGCGCTACCAGTGGTTAATGCTGATAACAAATTATTGGGTCGATTAACAATTGCCTCGGCTTACGAACTACGTCAAGAAATAGCAGATGAAGCTGCTGCTAAAGCCGGTGGTTTGAGAGAAGACGAAGACCTGTTCGCAAGTGTGCGAAAAAGTGCTAAAAACCGTGGCATATGGTTAGGCATTAATTTGGCAACGGCATTTTTAGCGTCGTGGTTTATAGGTTTGTTTGGTGCAACTATAGAACAAGTTGTAGCACTGGCTGTATTAATGCCTGTAGTTGCTTCTATGGGGGGTATTGCAGGAAGCCAAACACTAACCGTTATTGTGCGTGGTTTAGCGTTAGGTCAGGTTACAGATTCAAACCGTAGCGCGTTGCTTAAAAAAGAGTTACGAGTTGGTGCTGTTAACGGGTTAGTGTGGGCATTTGTAATTGGTTTGCTTACTTTCTTATGGTTTAACGACTTAATGCTCAGTATTACCATTACCGTTGCAATATTATTAAATTTAGTAGCCGCATCACTTGCTGGCGTTGTTATTCCGTCTATTTTAGACAAAATGAAAATTGATCCTGCCTTATCGGGTTCGGTTATTTTAACGACCGTTACTGATATTGTTGGGTTTGTTACCTTTTTAGGTTTAGGCAGTTTATTGCTTTTATAAGCCTTTTTAACAGGAAAATATAATGACCTTTGAAGTCATGATTTGGTGTGCTATTGCGTTGTGTATTTCACAATCTGCAATATTTTCGGGCTTAAACTTAGCGTTTTTTTCGCTAAGCCGGTTACAGCTCGAAATGGAAAGCACAAAAGGCAACGAAGCAGCTATAAAAGTGATGGCGCTTCGAAACGATTCTAACTTTTTACTATCGACTATTTTATGGGGTAATGTAGGTATTAACGTACTGCTTACGCTTCTTTCTGATTCGGTATTAATGGGCGCAAGTTCGTTTTTGTTTTCAACAATAGCAATTACAATTATTGGTGAAATAACGCCACAAGCTTATTTTTCGCGTAATGCATTAAAAATGGCGAGTATGCTCTCACCACTTATCAAGTTTTATCAAATACTGTTTTATATAGTGGCTAAGCCAACAGCCTTAATACTTGATGCATGGCTAGGTAAAGAAGGTATTACCTACTTTGCTGAAAGCGAGCTTAGAGGCATTATTCGTAAACACATAGAGGCTGAAGAGGCTGATGTTCAGCATGTAGAGGGTATAGGTGCGCTTAACTTTTTTAGTTTAGATGAAATAAGCGTAACCAAAGAAGGGGAGGTAATTGACCCAGATTCCATTATATCGTTACCAACCAAACTTGATTTGCCTATTTTTCCAGAGCTTACTTTAACCGCTGATAATGAATTTTTACGTAAGTTACATAAGTCGGGTTACAACTGGGTAATTATTACTAACGAAGATGGCTGGCCGTTATTGGTTGTTGATGCTGATGGTTTTTTACGTTCTGCATTGTTTGAACCAGAAACGTTTGATCCATACCATTACTGCCATCGACCTATCATAGTGGCCGATGAGACTATGCGTTTAAGTGAAGTTATTTTAAAAATACGTGCTAATCATTCACTCGATAAATCGTTTGATGGAGCAATTGATCACGATGTAGTATTAGTGTGGAGTGATGAGAAGCGCATTATTACTGGCGCAGATATATTTGGTCGATTATTGAAGGGAATGAGTGCACCTAAACTCGAGCTTCATGAAAATACAGATAAAACAAAGCCGCTTTAAAGCGGCTTTGTTTTTAGTGTTAAGCGTTT
This sequence comes from Pseudoalteromonas sp. SWXJZ94C, assembly GCF_015864385.1. Classification (NCBI taxonomy): domain Bacteria; kingdom Pseudomonadati; phylum Pseudomonadota; class Gammaproteobacteria; order Alteromonadales; family Pseudoalteromonadaceae; genus Pseudoalteromonas; species Pseudoalteromonas sp. SWXJZ94C. Next base: position 13,781 of record NZ_JADYXF010000016.1, on the reverse strand, counting down.
TTAGTTTTACGCCCAACCTTCGTAGCGTTTACGACGCGACAACACTATTGTTAAAATAATACCTAAAAACAGACCCAAAAATGCGATAGCACCACCGTAAGTTAGCAATTGGCGTTTCTCTTTAGAGCTTGCTGCTTCTTTTTGAGTGCGCTCTTGTTCAAGCGTTGTTTTTAATTTAGTGATCTGATCAGATAATTGTAAGTTTTGATCAGTTAAAGTTTGATTTTGTTCTTGCAGTTGCGGAAGTTCTATTTGAGCTTGGCGAAGGTTTTCTTGCATCGTGCTCATTTCGCTACTAAGCGTTTTATATTGCTGATGTAATCCTGCTGTTTTAGTAACAAACTTAGATTCTATCCAACCTTCTCGATCTTTATCATCTTTAATTTTAATAAAGCCGTTTTCTTCAGCAGATAACAAGGTTAACTTTGTTCCAGCATCTACAGAGCCGAGTAGTCGATAATTTTTACTCGCACCAGAGCGCATAAATGTATATAAATTATCGATAATATAAGCGGTTTTTGCATCAGATGAGTTGGTTACTTGCGCTTCTTCTGCATAACTCATAAATGTGGTGGCTGTTAAAAGTAGCCCTAATAAACAATGTTTTAGCATTTATCTACCTTGTTGATCTAACTGCGTCCGTTATGAACATGATTTTTATTTCACATAAGTAGTTAGATAGTATGGATTAAATAACGTAATAGCAAGACTGATATTGTAACTCAGCTCTGGTTTTGATGGATAAATAAGGTTAAAAAATTTGCATTGTGGATGCGCTTTGTTTATTTTGAGCACTTATTTATTTTAAAGGTAATCCGCAAACCGAATGGATACTGAGATAGAACTGAAGTTTTTGGTGTCAGATGCCGTTATTCCACTGATCCCCTCATTAATTACTCAATTTGCAAAAACAGTTATTAATAAGCCATCGCGTAGTTTACAAAATGCTTATTATGATACGCCAAGCCGTGAGCTTAGAGCGCTTGATATTGGCTTTAGGACACGTTGTGCCGATACCCAATGCGAGCAAACTATAAAGCTTGCCGGTGAAGTTGTTGGCGGTTTGCATCAACGACCTGAGTACAATTTACCTATTGAGTCAAATCGTCCTAATTTAATGGCTTTTAATGCCAATATTTGGCCGCATGGCATGCAGGTGAGTAGCGTTTCTAAAAACCTATATCCTATATTTAGTACTAACTTTATTCGCCGTACTTGGTTAATCGAAACCGAAACAGGTGGCAAAATTGAAGTTGTTTTAGATAAAGGTGAAGTTGCAGCTGCGGGCAAAGTTGAGATTATTAGCGAGTTAGAAATTGAACTTGTTGAGGGAAGCCGTAGTGAGTTGTTTGCTTTTGCAGACCTATTGGTTAGCCAAAACTGTATTCGTTTAGGATTATATTCTAAAGCTGCTCGTGGTTATCGCCTTGCAGATGAAAAACCATTAAAACCAAGCAAGTCTATAGGCTTTGTTCAATTGCCAAGTAACGCAAGTCAAGAAAGTGCGTTAACAGCAGCAATGAACTTTGGTATTCGTTTTGTGCAAAAACATGAGCAATGCTATTTTGACAAGCCGAGCTTAAAAACACTAAAAAGAGTAACCGATGGCATTAGTTTAATCCGCCATACTTTTTGGTTATACGACGATATTGTGTCTAAAGAGAGTACAGATCATTTACGTACAGAACTTAAGTGGCTATTAAGTGAATTAGCATGGGTAGAAAATGCAATTCAGTTAAAAACATATACATCTAAACGCCATGCTTTTTATAAAAAAATAAATGCAGCTCCCGCGTTGGCGCAAGTTATCGGCGATTTAAAAGAACTACAACCGAGTATTGATGATATTAACGCATTGTTTCATAGCGCACGTTATAACCGCTTATTACTGTCACTAACAACTTGGTTGATTGATAAGCAATGGCGTAAAGATTGGGGACAAGTAGAGCTTCAAGCTGCAGAGAAACCTGTATCGTCAATTGCTAATAGACTTTTTAATAAAGACTGGAAAAACTTACATCAACTATTACCAAAAGAACAAACAATGGATGTTGTTGGTTATCTTGATTTACGTTCGCAGCTTGAAAATAGTCTACTAAGTGGTAATTGCCTCGGTACTTTATTTGATAAAGAAGAACGGTTAGAGTTTAGGTTACCTTGGTTAGATATTTCTCATGGTATGTATGAGCTGAGTACTTTGGAGTATTTAAAGCAACTATGTGCGGGTCAAGAGGATGAACATTTAGCAAAAATTCAATCTTGGCTTGATCAAAAATCTGAATATTTAATAAGTGCTATGGAGCAAAGCCGACTAGCTTCTTTTGATATAAAACCTTATTGGCAATAACAACAATGCATTTTTGTAACGTTAATTTTTTACAAAGGTGCATTAGTATTTTATTTTTAGTTCAATGTTTTAACGCTCACTCTGAGCCAAAATGGCAATTGTATAATAACAAAGATGGAGTAAGTGTGTATTATCAAAGCCACAGTGATAATACATTTGAAGTAAGAGGGGTAGTTACAGTAAGTAATGTAAATGCTAATGATTTTTTAGAATTGCTTAGCGATACAAACACCGCACCCCAATGGATAGAAAACGCCTCAAAAGTAAATGTTATTAAGCATTTAAGCCCATCCGAAAACCTTGTATATAGTTACTTTGACTCTCCTTGGCCTGTTGCTAATAGAGATGTAATTACTTATTCCTGCTACTCACAATTAACACCAACTCAAAGTCAGTTAGTAGTTAAGGCTAGAGCCGACTCGCTACCTCGTGCCAAAGGGGTTGTAAGGGTTATTACTTTAAATGCACACTGGTTGTTGACCAAACAAGGTGACGATTTAAATATTGCCTATCAGGTTTATGCTTTACCAGGCGGCTCTATTCCTACATGGCTTAATAATAAAGTGGGACTTAAAAGTACTCATAAAACCCTCGTAAATTTACGCAACATACTTATTAGCAAAGAATATCAAGCAAAACCGCCTATTATTAAAGCTGGTCAGTGTTAAATACCGAATAAATAATAATTTTATGGTGGGTTTCTCAGTATTTAACTAAGCTAATAATAATTACGCGCTATTATTTGGAGATTTAATGAAGTATTTAGTGGCTATATTATGTTTAATGCACAGTTTACTATTATTTGCTCAAGAGTATACCTTTGGTGTTGTACCACAGTATGAGCCACAAAAGCTAAATGCAATTTGGCAGCCTTTGCTTAAACAAGTAAGTAAACAGACCGGAGTGACGATTAAGTTAATTACGGTTGAATCGATCCCTGTATTTGAACAAGCTTTTGCTAATGGTGAATACGATTTTGCTTATATGAATCCTTGGCATAGTGTTATAGCACATGAAAAACAAGGATATTTACCGTTAATAAAAGATGCAGGGCGTAAACTTCAAGGTATTTTAGTTGTAAATAAAGACAGCGGTATTACTAAGTTAAGCCAACTTGAAGGGGCTGAGATTGCATTTCCAGCACCAAATGCATTAGGTGCTTCATTACTAATGAGAGCCGACTTAGCTTTATTATATGGAATAACTATTAAACCGGTTTATGTTCAAACCCATCCATCGGTCTATTTAAATGTAGCATTGCGCTCAACTATGGCTGGCGGTGGCGTAATGGGGACGTTTAAGCAACAACCAGAAAACTTACAGAATAAGCTTGATATACTTTATAAAACACGTGAAATAAGCCGTCATCCAATTGTTGCTCATCCAAGGGTTGACCCTGCAATACAGCTAAAAGTACAGCAGGCTATTTTAAGTATTGGACAAGATCCAGAATTTAAATATTTGCTTGAAGAGATCCCAATTATTAAGCCGAGTATTGCAACATTAGCTGAATACCAACAGTTAACCCAATGGGGCTTACGCTCATTTTATGTTGAAAATTAAAGGGTTTCGTAGCTTAAGAGCGCAAAGCTTTATTGTGGTATTGCTTTGTGGGCTACTAATGGCTTTTCTTTTTATATTTTACGCATTACCTGAACAAGCACGCTGGGTAAATGATGGTTTGTCAAAAGCAGCTCAGCGTTCTTTAGTTCAATTATCTACCTCGCTTACTACACCATTATTAACAAGGCAATATGCAGAGCTTTATGAAGAAATAGACAGCCAGTTGCAAACCCGTCCTAATTGGAAAAGCATAAAAATTGTTGATTCTGAAACAGGAAACCAGTTGTACCCTCTCGAAACATGGGTAGGGGCTAATGAGAATGGTGATATGTTGTTATTTCAACAGGTTGAATTTTTAGATAAATCACTTGCCAATATTAGCTTGGTTGTTAATTTTACAAATGAAATAAATGAATCATCAAAGCTTCATTACACGCTAATATATATACAATTTATAATTTTAGTTATAGTTTTTATTGGTGTAGCTTGGCTGGTGGATTATAGGGTTACATCGCCTTTAAGAACGCTTAAATTTGCTTTTGCACAGCTAGCGAAAGGTGATTTTGATTGCCACATTAATAAACAACAAAAAAACGAAGTTGGCAGTGTTATTAGTGCATTTAATAACATGGTTGATGAAGTTGCTAATAACCATCAAAAGCTAAATGTATTGCGTATACAAGCTGAATCAGCAAGCAAGGCAAAGTCTGATTTTATGGCAAGTATGAGCCATGAATTAAGAACACCTCTAAATGCAATTTTAGGTTTGTCTCAATTATATGAGTATGATGAACAAGCAAATAAAGTTCATAAAGAAAATGCGAAAAGTATTTACCAAGCAGGTGAGCATTTATTATTACTTATAGACGATGTGCTTGATTTAACTTCGATTGAGTCGGGTAATATGCAATTTAATTTTTCTTACGTTCCAGTTAAAAATATATTAGAAGAGTCAGTAGAATTAGTAACAGAACTGGTTAATGAGCAATCGATTACACTTACAACCCAAGGCTTTGAAGCACTTGAGGGGTTGAGTATTTATATTGATCAACGCCGATTTAAACAAGTAATGCTTAACTTGCTGTCTAATGCAATAAAATACAATAAGCCAAATGGCAGCATTAATGTTAACTGCAGAGTTTTAAGTACAAAGCAGTGTGAAATAGATGTAATAGATACAGGTTGTGGCTTTGCTCCTGATGATATTTCTCGTTTATTTAAACCCTTTGACCGTTTAGGCGCAGAAACCAGCAAAGTGAATGGCACAGGTATAGGCTTAGTGATTACCAAAGAGTTAGTAGAGCGTATGCAAGGCTCGCTTAGTGTGCACAGCAAGCAAGAACAAGGCTCATGCTTTACCTTAACTTTTAATGGTTTTGAACAAGCGCATTTACCTGCACAAGCACAAATACCAGAAGTAACAAAGCAAAATTTAGATGCAGTAACATTGCCTACTCTTGAAGTTTTAGTTGCTGAGGATCAGGTAACAAATCAACAAGTTTTAAAGCAACAACTAACCATGTTAGGAGTTAGCTCTACTTTTGTAAGTAATGGAGAACAAGCGTGGCAAATCCTGCAAAGTAATAACTTTGATATTTTATTAACTGATATTCAAATGCCTTTACTTGACGGATTAGGCTTAGCAAAAAAAATACGTGAACATAGCTCTTTTAACGAACTTATTATAATAGCAATTACTGCAAATATTACTAAAAGTAATATAGATAATTGTTATAACAGTGGGATGAATGACTTTTTAACAAAACCAATAGAACTTGTTAAATTAAAGATGCTACTAATGAAGCACTCGAAAGCATTGGTAAATACAAGTATAGAAAAACAAGATATTAAAGATATAGTTTCAGATAGCTTTGATCAATTAGATATTACACTATTAAAAGCGATGTTAGGCGATGATCCAGCTATTCACTGCATGATATTTAACGCATTTTTACAAACAGCAGGTGAGCAAGTAAAACTAATAAATGCTTACGCGATAAGCGAAAACTACACTGACTTAGCGTTTCAGGCGCATGGTTTAAAGTCTTCATCCAAATCAGTCGCTGCTTTAAAACTTGCCCAATTATGCGAGCACGTTGAATTGCTTGCAGAAAAGAAAGCTGTTAAAAGCGAAATAATAAGTGATTTAGAGTTATGTTTTAACGATGTAATAACTCAACTTAAAAGCTATTGTTTGCGACATGAAAAGCACACATAAAAAATGGCTCATAAAGAGCCATTTTTTTATGAGTGTTTTTTAGTATTTTGCAGCTTGCCCTTCTTTTGGTAAAGCTTGCTCAATAAAGTCGCGTAAGTCGTTATTAGAACTTTCTAAATCGGCATGGCGAAGGTACATCATGTGTCCACTTCTATAGCCTTTGAAACTCAAACGATCTTTCATTTTTCCGCTTGGATCTAATTGCCATAATGTATATTTAGCGTCAAAGTAATTGGTTGCGCCATCAAAATAGCCAGACTGAATCATTACGTTTAAGTAAGGGTTTTGCGCCATTGCCAAGCGTAAATTCTCACCTGTATTGTTACCAGTTCTATCCCACGGATGTACGTTGCCAAATAAGTTATATTTTACATCTGTTTTATAGTTTAGCTCTTCGCGTAAATAGTGATTAATAGCAGGTGTGAATGAGTGTAACCAAGACGTAAGTTCTGCCCAGTAGTCAGGAGATTCTCCAGCATCGCGTTTATCCATTCCTAAATAGCGAGAATCGAGACGACCAACAGTTTGTCCTCGTTCTCGTAGCAACTCTTTCCAAAAGAATTGAGTAGGGATATCTAAGTTATTTTGCTCAACAAACTTTTCTGATAAACCAGCGTAGTGCGCCATCTTTGTAATAACTCGACGTTTTTCGTCAGCATTAATAAAACCACCTTTAGCAAGTGCTGGAATTAATTCGTTTACAGTAAACAGCTCTACTTCAGGTAATAACTCATCTAGGTCTTTGGCTTGTAAGTCGGCTTTAAGCGCTTTGTGGTACCAAGCTGTTGCTGCAAAGTAAGGTAGGCGGTTAGCTGCTTTAATTGGGCCGTCGCGTTTAATACCAATATCGGTAGGTGATACAAGTACAACACCGTTTATATACATCCATTGACTGTTTTGTAGCTCATGAGCAAGACCAGATACACGTGTTGTGCCGTAGCTCTCGCCAATTAAGAATTTAGGAGAGCGCCAGCGCTCAGCTCTATTTACAAAAGTATTAAGCCACTCTGCAAGGTATTTAATATCGGCATTTACACCAAAAAACATTTTCTTTTGTTCTGCTTTAGATAAAATTTCACCTTTATCGTTTTCAAGTACACGAGAGTAACCAGTATTAACGGGGTTTACATACACAATATCGGCGATATCGAGTACGGAGTAAGGGTTATCTTTTACACCATATGGTTGAATAGGGTAGCCTTCGTCATCAATTTTTAATACGCGAGGACCCGTATATGCAAGATGCATCCATACAGAGGCTGAGCCAGGTCCGCCATTAAACGAAATTAATAATGGACGAGTTGTTCTATCGTCTACCTTATCGCGTGTGTAGTAAGTGTATTGCAATGTGGCTACGGCATCCCCTTTATCATCCCAAACAGGCTGTGTGCCAGTCGCTACAGTATAAGTAAAGCGCTGACCATTTATTTTAGCTTTATGCTGAGTTACAACTTTACTATCAACATCTATACGACGTTGATTATCTGCAAATGAGGCAGTGCTGAGTATTAATGCAATAACAGTTACCGGTAAACCGATAATACGACTAAGCTTCATGGAGTATCCTTATTATTGTTGATACGCTATTAAAGATAAAAATGAGATAAATAACAAAGGTATTGAGACTAGTGGCCGATAATACTGGTTAAGTAAAAATAATAAGTGTTAAAGAGCTGTGTAATGCACCTTATTAACACTATTTTATGTTTATTTATTTAGCTAATTACAAAAATCCGGTATATTTGCGTCCTAGTTTGTATCTTTTTTGTATACAAGCTCATTCAATAAATCTAATGGAATACGCTTTAATATTTAAAGCACATTACAACAATACTTACCGGATGTTTTATTTACTCTTTTTTGTAGTTTAAAGCTGCAAAAATATAGTTTTATTATTTTTTATTTGTAGTTACGGCTATAAAAATTAATCAGAAGTAAAGAGAAGGTCTATGCAAAGAGTATTAGTGGTAGAAGACAGTAAAGTAGTGCAACAGGTTCTACGCCACTTAACTGCGCAGTACCTTGATGTTGCAATTGATTTTGCATGGTCCTTAGCTGAATGCAAAACATATGTTGAAAAACATAATTATTCACTCGCCTTAGTTGATTTAACTTTACCCGATGCACCACACGGTGAAGTTGCGCAGTACACTTTAACTAAAAAAATACCAACAGTTGTTCTAACATCTAAAATTGATGAATATAAACGCCAGCAAATGCTCGAACTCGGTGTTGTTGATTATGTTATTAAAGATAATCGTGATTCGTATCATTACGCCGTTAAGCTAGTTGCTCAGCTATTAAGAAACCAAGGCTGTAAGGCACTTATAGCAGATGATTCAATGCTGAGCCGTTCTTTGATGAAGCAAATGCTTCAAAAACAGCTATTTGATGTAACAGACGCTCACGACGGTCAGCAAGCCCTTGATATATTAAAAGCTAATCCAGATATAAAATTATTAATGACCGATTATGCAATGCCTACAATGGATGGCTTTGAGCTTGTTAAAGCAGTGAGAAATTTTAGAGGTCGCGACGATTTGGCCATTATTGGTTTATCAGGTGCCGGCAAGCATGGTTTGTCTGCACGATTTATTAAATATGGTGCAAATGATTTTTTAACAAAACCATTTATGAATGAAGAGTTTCATTGTCGAGTATTACAAACAATGGAGCAGCTTTCTTTAATAGCCGACATAAAAGAAAGTGCCTTTAGAGATCATTTAACAGGGCTTTATAATCGCCGTTACTTTTATCAATATGCAGAAAAACTATTAAAAAATAAAAATCAAAAAAACACGCTCGCATTGCTTGATATTGATTTTTTCAAAAAAATTAATGACACATTTGGGCATGAAGGTGGCGATCAGGCTTTAAAACAAGTCGGTTCATTAATGCGCTCTACGTTTTCAAACTTTACGGTTGCACGAGTAGGCGGTGAAGAGTTTGCGATTATCTTACCTGATATAGAGCTTGCCCGAGGGCGTGAATATTTAGAAGCATTTAGAAAGAAAATGGCAAGTTATGATTTTTCTATTACAGATAAGCCATTAACCATCACAACAAGTATAGGTGTCGCAGATTTTCAAAATACCAGTCTTACTGATGCAATGCGCGTTGCCGATACAGCTTTGTATGAAGCTAAAAGTAGAGGTCGTAACTGTATTGTATAGAAAACAAAGCGTTGTCTGATTTAAGGTTTTTAGTCGCTTTTAAAGAAGAATAAAACACTCAATGCACCAATGTAGCTAACTTGTTAAATTAACGCACCTAGATGGTGCGTTTTTTTTGTCTTTTATTTTGCTTTTGAACTTAAGTTATTGTTTTTAATTTATATAAAATAGTGGCACAAAGGTTGGATTGTATCTATCAAACAGAATAACAATAAGCGTCCAAAGGGGGCCACTATGAAAATGATTAGTGCAATAATAAAACCATTTAAATTAGACGATGTGCGAGAAGCACTTGCTGATTTAGGTATTGAGGGGATGACTGTAGTCGACGTTAAAGGTTTCGGCCGTCAACGAGGTCATACAGAGTTATATCGTGGTGCAGAATACCAGGTTGATTTTATTCCTAAAATTAAACTTGAAATTGCAACACGTACTGAAAACTGTCAACGCGTTGTAGAAGCAATTACTAAAATTGCTTCAACGGGTAAAATTGGTGATGGTAAAATTTTTGTATACGACTTAGATCAAATTGTTCGTATTCGTACTGGTGAACTTGACGAAGAAGCGCTTTAAGGAGGCATCATGGAAAATACAATAATAGAACTAAAATTTTCACTCGATACCTTTTATTTTTTAATCTCAGGTATATTAGTAATGTGGATGGCGGCAGGTTTTGCCATGTTAGAAGCGGGTTTAGTTCGCTCTAAAAACACAGCAGAAATTTTAACTAAAAATGTCGCATTATACTCAATCGCTTGTACGATGTTTTTACTTGTTGGCTACAACATTATGTATGTAGGCAATGAAGAGGGTGGGATTATTCCATCAATAGGCGCTTTAATTGGCACGCAAGCGGCTGATGCTAGTCACTCTTTAGAGTCTGACTTTTTCTTCCAAGTAGTGTTTGTTGCTACAGCTATGTCGATTGTATCGGGCGCTGTTGCTGAACGTATGAAACTATGGGCTTTCTTAGGTTTTGCTGTTGTGCTTACGGGATTTATTTACCCAATTGAAGGTTACTGGAAATGGGGTGGAGGGTTTTTACATACAATGGGTTTTGTTGATTTTGCTGGTTCAGCAATTGTGCATGGTGCAGGCGCAGCAGCAGCATTAGCTGGCGTACTAATTCTAGGTGCTCGTAAAGGTAAATACGGAAAAAATGGCGAAATATATCCTATTCCAGGTTCTAACTTACCACTTGCCACGCTAGGTACATTTATTTTGTGGATGGGTTGGTTTGGTTTTAACGGTGGTTCGCAATTACTACTTTCTGATAAAGAAAATGCAACTGCGGTTGGTCAAATACTGCTTAATACCAATGCAGCTGCTGCAATGGGTGCAATTTCAGCACTGTTCGTATGTAAAGTACTTTGGGGTAAATCAGATTTAACAATGGTTTTAAATGGTGCATTAGCAGGCTTAGTTGTTATAACTGCAGACCCATTATCACCATCTCCGTTAATGGCTTGTTTACTTGGTTTACTTGGCGGTGCGCTTGTTATATTTAGTATTATAGCGCTCGATAAAATTAAAATTGATGATCCAGTTGGCGCTATCTCTGTTCATGGTTCGTGTGGTGCGTTAGGTATTATATTAGTACCACTTACCAATGGCGAAGCTAGCTTTGTTACTCAGTTAATTGGTCTTCTTTGTATCACTGGATTTGTTTTTATCACGTCGTTTATTGTTTGGACTGTACTTAACAAAACAGTGGGAATACGCGTTACAGAAGAAGAAGAGCTAAATGGTATGGATCAACATGACTGTGGTATTGAAGCATACCCTGAGTTTGTATCAGTTCGTAATGGCTAAAATATAGTTTTGTAAATTTATAGTGTGTTCACTCAAAGCTCTACTTCGGTAGGGCTTTTTTTGGTTTCAGGGAAGGTTAACTTTTGAGGTGTTAGGGTTATGGGCTATATGCTAAGATCCACTTTGCAAATAACCTTTGGAATAAATTACACTTAAATGGCTGATAATAAAAAAACACCTACCAGTAAGTCTCCAACTAAACGTGCGAGTAAATCATCGAGTACGCCACAAAAAGGTGCTTCTAAAAAAGCTAAAAAAACAACTGCTGTTGTTGCTAAACGCTCGTTTGTTAGAAAAACATGGTCTGTGTTTTGGAAGTTTAGCTTAGCTGTAATTATAGCGATGGCGATGTACTTCATTTATTTAGACTCAAAAATCACTCGTCAATTTGAAGGCAATAAGTGGCAATTACCTGCACAAGTTTATGCGCGTTCTATGGAGTTTTACCCAGGACAGTTTTTATCAAGCCAAGAAGTAATATGGGAACTTGAGCGATTAAATTACACGTCGGTAAATAAGCTAAGCCGTACAGGGCAATTTGTTCAATCTGCTGATAGCATCAAAATTTATCGTCGTGACTTTGAATTTTATGATGGGCTTGAGGAGTCTCATGTTATTGAACTTCGTTTTGCAGGACAAAAAGTAGCAACCATAAAAGATAAATTTGGTAGACGCTTAAATAACGCCAGATTAGAGCCCGTACAAATAGCGCGAATTGGTAACGACTCAAAACAAGATAGAGAGTTTGTGCCGCTTGATAAGTTTCCTGCAATGTTAAAAGATACGTTACTTGTTGTAGAAGATCGTAATTTTTATGAGCATCACGGGGTGTCAGTATTTTCTATTTTACGTGCACTTTATAGCAATATACGTGCAGGGCGCACCGTTCAAGGTGGTAGTACACTTACGCAACAATTAGCTAAAAATATTTATTTAACGCGCGAGCGATCACTTTTACGAAAAGTAAATGAGGCTTTTATAGCGCTTATTTTGGATTATCGTTATTCAAAAGATCAAATTTTAGAAGCCTACTTAAATGAAGTCTACCTTGGTCAGTCTTATAACCAAGGCGTACATGGTATGGGCTTAGCTTCTGATTTTTATTTTTCAAAACCTATAGATGAACTTGAATACGACCAAATAGCATTGCTGGTGGCTATGGTTAAAGGACCGTCTTACTACAATCCTCGTCGTTATAAAGAACGTACTATGGAGCGTCGTGACTTGGTACTTCGTTTAATGGTTGAAAATAAACTATTAAATACAAAAGAATATAGAGCATCGTTAAATAGACCTATCGATATTGCACCAATGAAAGCAAGTTTACAAAAATCGTACCCAGGTTATTTAGAGTTAGTAAACCGTGAGCTAAATAAGTTATTACCTGATCAGCAAACACTTGATGCAGGTGTAAGAGTATTTACTTATTTTGATTTGCAAAAACAAACGGCGATGGAAGAGTCGATTGAAAAAAGCTTACCGTATTTAGAAAATAGACCTAAAACCGAAAAGCTAGAAGCGGCAATGATCTCTGTTAATGTAGAAAAAGGCGGTGTATCGGCATTAGTCGCAGGGCGTGATGTTCGTTACTCTGGTTTTAATCGCGTTTTAGATACAAAACGTAATATAGGTTCTTTAGTTAAGCCTTCAGTATATTTAACTGCTTTACAACTTCCTCATTATAACTTAGCGACGTTACTAGATGACTCGCCATTACAAGTAACGAATGAAGAGGGAAAAGTATGGGAGCCAGAAAACTTTGATCATCAGTATCGAGGTGCTATCCCGCTTTATAAAGCATTTAGCCGTAGCATAAACATTCCCGCAGTAAATTTAGGGCTTGATGTAGGTGTAGATCAAGTAGCAAATACATTAAAAGGTTTAGGTGCTAAAGGCGCGATAAATGAATATCCTTCGCTGCTTTTAGGTGCTCTAGAAATGTCGAGTTACGAAGTTGCACAGTTATATACCACTATCGCTGCTGACGGTGAATACAGAGAGCTTACAGCTATTTCAGCATTAACCGACTCAGTGGGTAAAGTTCTTTATAAACATACTGTAAAGTCAGAACCACGTTTTGATAAAGGTGCTGTTTACATGACTAAATATGCCATGAAACGTGTAACGAAAGACGGCACTGCTAAGCGTTTAAATTTACACTTTCCGTCAATTCAACTCGCTGGAAAAACAGGTACTAGTAATGATTTACGTGATAGCTGGTTTGCAGGGTTTGATCAAAATACGGTAACAGTGGCTTGGTTAGGCAGAGATGACAACAAAAGTACAGGACTAACAGGGAGTGTAGGGGCGCTTGAAGCATATATTCGTTATTTAAAGCCACTTAACCCGCAATCTATAGCTGATACTCGACCACCTTCTATTCGCTGGGCTTTTGTTAATGAAGAAACGGGTAAACAAGCTCCGCCAGGATGCGGTAAGGTAATTCAGCTGCCACTTAGAGCAAGCGAGTTCGAGCCAAGACCACAGTGTATAAGGTAATAACTAAGTTAAACAAGAAAGCTGCTTTTTAGCGGCTTTCTTGTTTAACTGTTGCTCATAGGTTAGACATTAAGAGATAATTGGATTCAGGCCGCATTTTAATCGTCCTTTTTCTTTATCTCTTTTTGGGTTCGCTCTTCGTGCATATTTTGACAAAAAAATGATAGTT
>NZ_JADYXF010000155.1:0-659 GCF_015864385.1 Pseudoalteromonas sp. SWXJZ94C | reverse complement strand
AGATGAGTCAGAATGGGCTCAAGCACGCTACGACCAACTTAACCTTATTGAAGGTAAGCGTTTGGTCGCCATGAGCCATGGGCGTTTGTATCAACGAAGGATAAAGAACGCATTCGACAAGAAGGTACGCCCGCGCAAGTTCAACGAGGGGGACCTTGTGCTGAAGAAGATGTCCCATGCTGTTAAAGATAATCGAGGGAAATGGGCCCCGAACTACGAAGGGCCTTTTGTTGTGAAGAGGGCTTTTTCCGGAGGAGCCCTGGTGCTTACCAACATGGATGGCGAAGAGCTACCTTCACCCGTGAATTCTGATGTCGTCAAACGGTATTATGCTTAGAAGCTGGGGCAATTAAGGATGTCGCTGCATGTTCTTTATCTTTATGCGTTTTCTGGATTTCCCCCAGGGATTTCCTGTCTGTTGTATCTCTCGTTACAATCTTTCAAAGAAATGAACGTGGCTTCAAGGCTTTAGTCCTCACGTTGGTTTCAAACCTTGCGTTAATTTGTGATCACCTGAGCCCTTCCGCTCAGTTCATGGGATGCCCCAAGCGCTTAATTAAAACTGAACCTGACCAGCTTTCACTAAAAAGATTGTTGCATTTGAAAAAAATTCATGCATATGCATACACATGCATATTTTGTTACCTTATGACCGGAGC
>NZ_JADYXF010000154.1:0-672 GCF_015864385.1 Pseudoalteromonas sp. SWXJZ94C | reverse complement strand
CGCTTTAGCATTTACTATGATGTGGCTACCAATGTGGGCTGATTAATATATATACTACAAAGATCAACAGCCCCTAGTCATACCTAAATTAAAAATCATGTCAAATAAAGCCAATTTCACATTATCAGAATATCCCTGAAATTCCTGAGTTCCATACACCTGCTTTAGTTCTTTTTCAAAGTTATTTATATGATTTTCAACTTGTTTATCCATCAAGCTCTCTTCTAACTCTAATGTTGAGTATTCTTTGTAAGCTCTTGCACGTGTATTTGGTTCTAGAGACAAACCTTTAATTTTAATAAATTCATCTTCAATTTCTTTTTTCGTAGCAAGAACACCAGTACTTCTTACTACAAAAGCTACTTTTTTAGCTGCTTCAATATCTTTTATTAAGTGCCCCACCCCAGCAGTTATATTGCCAAGTTTATCTTTATACATATGAGGAATTCGATTTTCATATTGTTCGAGATTGCGTTTTAAAGTAGCTTTTATCGTTCCAGATATTGGAACAACCGTAACTACTGCGGCACTCGCCAGCTTTTCGTTGATTTTTCTATGGGTGCGTCCATTTGGATCTATTTTTCCATCTGGGCGTACCATATTTACCACTTTGCTTTGAAATAACTTAATAGCAGCTACCGTTTTAGAATTTTCAGGGCGTGAGCCTAAACG
>NZ_JADYXF010000153.1:0-676 GCF_015864385.1 Pseudoalteromonas sp. SWXJZ94C | reverse complement strand
AGAAGTGAATTTAAAGCGGTTTGTACTTCTTTTACATCGTCTGGCTTATTTGCGCCGCCAATCCCTACAGATTGGATTAATTTCATTGCTGGCATCGAAGAGTCCTTTTCTTTTGTGTTATGTTGTTTAAGTACAACGTGTTAGTAGTAAACTAACACTCACTATTTAAAGTGGGTGTCTTTGTTATTTTAGGTGTTATAAGAGAAAGAAGTGAATTTAAAGCGGTTTGTACTGCTTTTACATCGTCTGGCTTATTTGCGCCGCCAATTCCTACCGATTGGATTAATTTCATTGCTGGCATCGAAGAGTCCTTTTCTTTTGTGTTATGTTGTTTAAGTACAACGTGTTAGTAGTAAATTAACACCTACTATTTAAAGTGGGTGTATTTGTTATTTTCTTTGTTTTTTCTAAATTCAACATAATGAAAGTAGATGTATGAAGTCAAGATTTGACCCCATT
Organism: Pseudoalteromonas sp. SWXJZ94C; assembly: GCF_015864385.1. Lineage (NCBI taxonomy): Bacteria > Pseudomonadati > Pseudomonadota > Gammaproteobacteria > Alteromonadales > Pseudoalteromonadaceae > Pseudoalteromonas > Pseudoalteromonas sp. SWXJZ94C. The sequence continues at coordinate 217 of NZ_JADYXF010000153.1, read as the reverse complement.
GGCTCCTTAATAGCAGCTACGGTTTTAGAGTTTTCAGGGCGTGAGCCTAAACGGCTGTCTACTTTTAATTTTTGAGTGGGTGTTATAAGGGAAAGAAGTGAATTTAAAGCGGTTTGTACTGCTTTTACATCGTCTGGCTTATTTGCGCCGCCAATTCCTACCGATTGGATTAATTTCATTGCTGGCATCGAAGAGTCCTTTTCTTTTGTGTTATGTT
>NZ_JADYXF010000152.1:0-692 GCF_015864385.1 Pseudoalteromonas sp. SWXJZ94C | reverse complement strand
AATGCTAAAGCGAGCATGGAATGATAATTCCGTTCAAGCTTTTCATACCTTGTAGCTATCCCTCTATATTGTTTGATCCGACCAAAGGCATTCTCAACTAAGTGCCTATATTTGTACATGCACCAGTCAATATCTTCATTACCCACTAAACTGTTATCCTTGCGTGGAATAACGGGTGTAGCGCTATTATCACGAATAAACTCTCTTAGTTTTTCACTATCGTAGCCTTTATCTGCGACAACCACATTACTCGTTGGGCAATTGTCTACAAGTGACTCTGCATGGACGATATCATGCGTATTTCCACAGGATAATTCATAATAAACAGGCAATCCTCCGCTATCTACTGCAAGATGAATTTTAGTCGAATTGCCACCTCGACTCTTACCGATTGATTCATTGCCAGCGGTTCTTGCACCGCAACTATGCTGGTGAGCCCTGACAATACTGCCATCAATAAAGATCCAATCCATATCAGCATAGTGGGATAACACACGAAATAATTCATTCAAAATATCTTTTTTGGACCATAAATTAAATCGTCTATAGATAGCACTCCACGAGCCGAAATAAGACGGTAAATCTCGCCAAGGAATACCGGTACGCATCTTATAGAGTATGCCTTCGAGCGTTTTTCTATGCTCAGGCTTATTATAAATTCGACCACTTAAGTGCATTACTTTTGATAAGAC
>NZ_JADYXF010000151.1:0-696 GCF_015864385.1 Pseudoalteromonas sp. SWXJZ94C | reverse complement strand
CTTTCGACGAAAAAGCCCCTGAAAACAAGCTGCATCAGCACTTTAGTTACGACGACGCTGGCAGGCTCATTAGTACGCAAAATGGCAACGGCGACACCACAGAGCAACACTTTGAGGGGCTAAGCCAACCACATTGTGTTATTCAGCCGGATGGCAGTGCGCTGCATTTAACGTACGACAAAGAGCGCAACTTAACGGCAATTGAGCGAAGCGACGGGCATGTTTACCGCATAAGCTACGATGCGAACGAAAACCCAATTCAACTAACTGGGTTTGACGGCACGGTGCAGCAGTATAAATACGATGCCTGTAATCGCCTAGCATCAGTAACACAAAGCAATAAGCGTAAAGTTAATATAGAACGAGACAAACTCGGTCGTGTTATAGCGCAGCATGCAAGCCTTGCAACCGACACTCACATAGTAAATAACGCCAATTATTATAGCTATACACTACAAGGTAAAGTAGCGCGTGCGCATAATGCGCAATCAACACTAAAGCAAGCGTTTGATAAAGGCGGCAGGTTACTGCGTGCTGAGCAAATACACAATCAGCAACAAGCGCATACACTTAACTACAGCTACGACAAATACGGCAGAAGGGACACACTTACCCTGCCAGACTCAACCACGCTTAAATACAGTTACAACCAGTTTGGTCAGCTAAGTAGTATTAACTTACAACAAGTCAATAGCA
>NZ_JADYXF010000150.1:0-746 GCF_015864385.1 Pseudoalteromonas sp. SWXJZ94C | reverse complement strand
TCAACCAGCGCGTACTCGGCTTCACTGTTTGTGGTAGAGCACTGGCGCATTACAGATACAGGGAACTTCGCTAAACTGTCCATCGCATCTTGGTCACGGACAATTGCCGCACAAAAAAAGGCTTTTTGCCAACGAATAGCATCCAAGTACCCATTCCACAACAAGCTTTCGCCGTTGTAGGTGGCATCTAATATATCGTCAATCACGATACGCTGCTCTTTTTCAGGCTCTCGACCCAGTCTAAAAACAGCCTCACCAGCTTTTGCCGCTAATTTTAATGCTTTTATAGATTTTTGCTTGTTTTCATCCGTTAAGTCAAACGACCACCATTGGCAAATTGTGATTGCATGGTCTAATAAATAAATTAAGTTATCTCTTTTTACTTGTATTAACTCAACCGTATCATTAAATACGTCTTCAAATAACTCAGTATCATCTTCTAAAAGCAAAGATTCATAATCACGTGTTATGGTTATCATATTTATTCCTTTAAATTAAATCTGTTTAGTTGATGGTTTTGGGTACTGAGGCAAAACTATAAATAGTCGCCATCAATATAAAACTGCGGGATAAAATCTGATTGTACGTTTACTTCTTTACCTAAGTCTTTTGCCATGCACGTTAAACCTAGCAAGACAATTGGCATGTAAAAATTAGGTTGTTGGTACTCTTTATCACAGAATCGCTCGTGGTACTCCCAGCTATCATTCAATGCATCTGCTAAGGCGGTACTCGGAGTAGTCTCT
>NZ_JADYXF010000149.1:0-747 GCF_015864385.1 Pseudoalteromonas sp. SWXJZ94C | reverse complement strand
CGCTTTAGCATTTACTATGATGTGGCTACCAATGTGGGCTGATTAATATATATACTACAAAGATCAACAGCCCCTAGTAGTAAACGTAGTATTGGTAGAAAAAGCACGCATACATTTGAGTTTAAAGAACATAACTACCAAGTTAAGTATCACATGCAAAATATTATCACTGGCAAACTAGAATGTACTTTTTTTAAAAATAATGAGCAAATAAAACAACAAGAACAAACTTTACTTCCTTTTATTAAGGATCCGAAAAGAGCAGTGCTATTTTTCACCGCCAGTGTACTAGCCGGATACTTGGGTGGGTATTTAACCTTTGCGCTAATTGACTTAGTGGTAGGTAAATAAACGCATGCAACTTAATCCTAAAACAATAAAAGAACTTAGGCAGCAATTTAATTGGACGCAACAGCAACTTGCCGATGCCTGCGCTGTAAGCTTACGTACCGTTCAGCGTGTAGAAAAAGAAGGTGCGGCATCAAAAGAAACCACAATGGCTTTATGCGCAGTATTTGAAGTGCGCCAAGGCGAGCTTATAAAATTGGACGACTTAGAAGTAGATGAAACAGTTAAAGCCCAATCAACGCAAAAGTTTATTGTAGCTATTACTATAAGCTCTTTAATAAGCTTTCATAGGTTAGACATTAAGAGATAATTGGATTCAGGACGCATTTTAATCGTCCTTTTTCTTTATCTCTTTTTGGGTTCGCTCTTCGTGCATATTTTGACAAAAAACTGATAGTT
>NZ_JADYXF010000148.1:0-752 GCF_015864385.1 Pseudoalteromonas sp. SWXJZ94C | reverse complement strand
TCTTCTCGTATACAACGGCCTGTTAATTCAACAAGTTCAAGGTACGATTTAAGCTCAAACGGTAGCCCTTTGGGCATTATTTGGCGTGGCATGCCTGCAAAGCGAAGAAGTTTTTTTGGTTGTTTTCCATCCTTTGCGTGTGTTAAACGTTCTTGAACACTGGTATGGTCTGACTCTTCTGGGGTGTTAGCCATTTTCGCTCTAATTGGGTTTAAATCGACATACGCCATACAGGCGGCAAGTGCGGCTTCATCTAATAATGCTTGGGACGTAAAACGCCCCTCCCAAAAACGGCCAGTGCAGTTATCTTCTTTGTTCGCTCTGCGGGCTATATCTTCATTTAGTAACCGCATAAACCAGCTAATACTTGATAAGCGCTCGCGGTATTGGTTTACTGTTTGGTTAAAAAAGACAAGTTCAGCTTTACTTAGCTTTTCGCCCTGTATGTATTTTTGTGTAAGAGCGGTGCCTTTACACAGCTTATGCCAACGAATAACAATCGCTTTATCATGTAGTCTGTTTGCTTTTTTATCATCAACATACAGTACTAAATGAGTGTGGTTGCTCATAACAGCATAAGCGCATACATCAATACAAAATATCTTAGCTAATTCAAGTAGTTTGTCTTCAACCCAGCCTCTGCGATGCTCGTAAGATTGACCAGTAAAATGGTCTTCGCCACATAAAAAAGCACGGCGAACGCAACGTGAAATACAGTGGTAGTATTTTGTATCAACCAAACTTATTTGACG
>NZ_JADYXF010000147.1:0-753 GCF_015864385.1 Pseudoalteromonas sp. SWXJZ94C | reverse complement strand
GAGACTACTCCGAGTACCGCCTTAGCAGATGCATTGAATGATAGCTGGGAGTACCACGAGCGATTCTGTGATAAAGGGTACCAACAACCTAATTTTTACATGCTAATTAATTTGCTCGGTTTAGCATGTATGGCAAAAGATTACGGTAACGAACTCAGCGTGCAATCAGATTTTATCCCGCAGTTTTATATTGATGGCGACTACCTGTAGTTTTACCTGAGAACCCAAAACGCTCAACCAAACAGATTTAATTTAAAGGAATAAACATGATTAACATAACACGCGATTATGAACCTACGTTTTTAGAGCATGATACTGAACGATTTGAAGAAATTTATGATGACTCGATTGAAGATCTACCTATTAAAAGAGATAATTTAATAAGCGTTTTTGGTAATGCAATCAAAATCTGCCAATGGTGGTCGTTCGATTTAACGGACGAAAACAAGCAAAAATCCATAACCGCACTAAAGCTTGCGGCAAAAGCAGGTGAGGCAATTTTTAGGCTGGGGCGAGAGCCTGAAAAAGAGCAGCGTATCGTGATTGACGACATATTAGATGCGACCTACAACGGCGAAGGCTGGTTGTGGGATGGGCGTTTGGATGCCATTAGCTGGCAAGAAGCCTTTTTTTGTGCGGCAATTGTCCGTGACCAAGCAGCGATGGATAGTTTAGTGAAGTTTCCTGTGTCTGTAATGCGTCAGAGCTCTACCACAAACAGTGAAGCCGAGTATGTACTTGTTGAATTAATCC